>JAFYDF010000046.1 GCA_017544935.1 Clostridia bacterium | reverse complement strand
CTTCCTGGTCTGTCACATTGCCATCATTATCGATTGTTCTCTCTGCTTTACCAACCAATCCTCCTGTGGAAACATCTTTCAGTATCTGAGGAATATCCAAACCTACAGCCTGCTTGACAGCCTCAAACGACTGCAGCATCACTCCGGCAGTATCCTTGGCCATGGATGTAGCTCCACCCTCACCGAAGAGAATGATCTTATCAGTCTTGCTCAAAGGTTCGCTTACCGAACGCGCAACGTCAGGCAGCTTATCCACGACCATCTCAAGCATGGCAGCCTGTCCATAAAGCTTCATGGCCTCGGCTTTCCTCTGAATCGCTTCTGCCTCAGCCTCGCCACGCATACGGATGGCTTCCGCTTCTTTCTGTGCTTCATACAGTTGGGCATCCGCCTTTGCCTGACGCTCGAACCGCTCAGCTTCTGCCTTGAACTGTCTGGCATCCTTTTCGGCGGCCGCTTTTTCACGGATTTCCACGTTCAGACGTTCACGCTCGATTTCGACTTCCTGGCGTTTCAGTTCGGTCTCCTTCTCGAGGCGCATCATCTCAGCCTTGGCACGTTCTTCCTCAAATGTCTTGCGAACACGTTCCTGTTCGATGCGATATGCTTCATCTGCCTTGGCCTTTTCCCGATCGGATTCAGCTTTATATGCAGCCTGCAGGAGGGCTAGTTCCTTGTCCTGTTCAGCAATAGCCGCCTGTGATTCGATTTCAGCCTTATGTCCTTCCTGCTCAGCCTTGGCACGTGCAATCGCTGCGTCACGTTCCTTATCCACAACGTTCTGGATAGCCATCGTTTCGATGACCTGTCCATCCTTATCAGAGAAGTTCTGAATAGTCAGGTTGATAATCTCAAGGCCCATATTACCCATGTCGCTCATGGCTGCCTTGATAGATTCCTGGGCAAATTTATCACGATTCTGAACCAGCTCGGCAATCGTCATCTGGCCAATGATTTCGCGCATATTGCCTTCCAAAACATCCTTAGCAAGCGACTTGATCTGCTCTGCATTATAATGCAGCAATTGCTCCGCAGCTGTTGCGATGGACAGATCGTCCGAACCAATTTTGATATTGGCGACCGCATCGACGAGTACAGAAATATACTCCTTTGTCGGTACTGGCTGGGCAGTCTTGATATCCACCTGCATCAAGCACATATCCAGCTGGTCGATTCGTTCAATTGCTGGAATATAAAACGTAGCTCTGCCGCGGACAATGCGATATCCAAACTTCTTGGTAGAAACTGTACCGTCAGGATTGCGGACTTTGTAGCGCCTGCGAAGTAGACCAGAAATGATAAATGCGGTATCTGGTGGTGCAATCTTATATCTGGGTAAAAATTTGATTAGAATGATGAGTGCAAGAATACCAACTAGTATCCACCACCATTTCGTACTCAGAAACTGTAGTACTTCTTCAAAGAATTCCATAGTATTCCTTTCCCCCTTCGTTCATGTCTGTCACTGTTAGTATAGCATAACACCCGTCGCTCTACAATCCGCTTTCTGACAACAGCACAAGATTTAGAAATCCCTACAGAAGTTCCGGCGATTCGCAGCCATGGCGAAGGCATCGGCTTTCCGTACAGATATTACCTCATCGAATTACTGATGCTCCGTTTCTTGTTATCCATTATGCCTCTGAAGGGGTGAATTTACAACAGGTACACGTCAGATTGACATTTTCCCTACCCATATTCTCAGTCTGGCAGACGTTTTTGTCGAAAAACTGCCTGTCTGAAATGGCAGTACAATTTGTGGATATCTATATCAGCAAGACTGTACAACATGAACAGTCACTTCATTTACTCATCTGCGCCAACATAAACATCGTCCCTGGTCTGCAGTACAGATCAGGGACGACATGTTATTAGGCTTTCAGATTAACGAATGTAAAGAGATGATTTTAGGCTAGATACTGTCTCCTCACATATGCACGTTATTCTTAATGCATGGAGGCATAGTAGTCAGCATAGTACTGCACATACTCGGCTGCACCCAGCTTATCCATCTCGGCAAAATAATCATCGAGCTCAGAGAGTGGACGAGTGCCGATAACAAACTTGGCAAGCTCCTTGGTGGCATATTCCGTCACAAGGGTCTTCAGCTCATCAATGCGCTCAGTTGTCTCTTCGTCGAAATAGCATACAGTAGGAGTGTACTCATCGATCAGATACTTGGACTGACAGTTGTACAGCGCAATGCCCTGCTGCTGAGTAGCAATCGTCGTGTTCTCACGGATCTTGGCTTTCTCCATGATGGTCTCGCCCTTGCCCTCTACCTCATAGGCACTGAACTTGTTTCCATTCTCATCATGCGTGACGCCAGGACCTTCAGAGCGGGTTACGCCGAACAGACCAGGACCCCACAGGAACAGCTTGTCATAGCGCCAGAAGATGTAAGACTGATATTTCTCCTTGATGGCAAGATAATCATCATTGGTTATGCCGTTGATCGGATCATAGTACCAACCGGTCGTTTTTCCAAGGAAAAGTTCGGGCTGGTTGACAGAAGGACCGGTATAGCCGTTCAAGAACATCTGGCAGTACTCGGGATCATAGAAATGATCGGCGAAAGCAACACACAGTTCAGGATACTTGGTGTCCGCGCTGACGACGAACGCGCCGATGGTCTGCATGCTGTAGTTCGGCCAGAAAGCCTTATCGCTGTATTCGCTGGTCATGGGGATAATGCCGAACCAGGAACGGCCCTGCTCAATGTTGGTATAGATAGAAGGCATGATGTTGAAGACGCCATAGCGGTTCGCTGCCAGATGAGCCTTGCAGGTGTCGATATCCAGCGTGTAGTAGTCTTCTTCCATCAGTTTCTCTTCATACATGGTATGCAGATAGTTCAGGTAATAGGGCAGCACTTCACGGTCATATGCGGGCATCACGATCTTGCCATTGCGCAGGCAGATATTCGTGTCGCAGCTTCCGCGCCACTGATAGTTGATGGAAGTATCATATCCCAAAGCGTTCAGGATCAGATAGGTGCAGTTGAAAGCGCCGCTGTTGCCGCCGAAGGGAGCAATGCCATCAATGCCCTGCTCCTCGCCGTACTTCTTGAAAGCGCGCAGCATCTCCAGGAACTCATCCAGAGTGGTGGGAACGCTCAGGCCGCAGGCTTCCAGCCAGTCATAGTTATAGAACATGTTGAAGCAGGTAGTGCCGAAGCTGTTCTCATTGATGTAGCCGATGGAATACTGAGCTCCATCAGGCGTGACCAGTTCGTTCAGGTATTCCGGATGCTCGGCATAGATGGCGGTCAGGTTAGGCGCGTTCTCCTCATTAATGTAGGGACGCAGGTCAAGCAACTTTCCTTCCACCGTGCCGTACTTGGTCAGTTCGTTTGCGTTGAGGCTACAGGCAATGATCATATCCGGTAGAGTACCGTCAGCCATCATCATTACGATTGTCTCGTTGCGGCTGGCAGAATAGAAGTATTCTAGATCAATATCGACTCCCATGACCTGTTTGATATACTCATAGGTCCAGGAGTTCAGCGGATCGGTGCTATTGTTATGAACAAGGCATGCGATCTTGAGTTTGACGGGCTCATCGGTCAGCGGCAGCTGATCAACATGCAGCCAGGTAGGTATCTCAGCCAGCGCGGAACCGCAGAGCAGCAGAAGCACCAGCATCAGAGACAGGAAACGGGAAATGTGTTTCATGGGATATTCTCCTTTCAGGAATTTATTATTTCGGCCTCCGGCCGTAAGGAACAGGTTCATTCTTTTACTGATCCGATCATCACGCCTTTTGTGAAATATTTCTGCACAAACGGATAGAATACCAGCATGGGTACGGAAGCCACCATGATCACCGCGTATTTCATGGCGCGCACCATGTACATCTTACGCAGCATGAAATCAGCATCCGTGTTGCTGATATCACTCATATCAGCGAAAGCACTTTCATTTGTGATCAAAATCTGGCGCAGTGCCAGTTGCAGCGGCCAGTACTTCTGCGGACGCAGATAGACCAAAGCCGCATAATAGCTGTTCCACTTCGCAAATGCATAATACAGCGTAATGACGGCAATGATCGGCTTCGCCAGCGGCAGCGCGATGCGGAAGAAGCTCTTAATCTCACTTGCTCCATCGATCTCCGCAGCTTCATACAAGGAGTCAGGGATCGATGTCATGAAGAACTGACGCGCGACAATCATGTTATAGGCGCTGACACCCTGTCCCACGATCATCACCAGCGGATTATTGACCAATCCTAGCTGCTTATACCACAGATAGGTCGGGATCAGGCCGCCGCCGACATACATGGTAATGAGGAAATACCACATAATGCTCTTGCGGCCCGGAAGGTTCTTTTTGCTCAACACATACGCGGCAGGGATCGTAAGCATCATGTTGTACGCGGTTCCGAATACCATATAGATTAGCGAATTGCGGTATCCGCTCAAGAGGATCGGCTCCTTGATAATCGCCTGATACGGCTCAAGCGTGAACCCTTTGAACCAGAACACGGTATCTCCCATTGCCACCGCGTTCGGGTCAGAGAAAGAGGCGACAATGGCAAAATAGAGAGGATATGCCACGACCAGAGTCGTTACCGTAACGAGCGCATAGATAATAAACGTATATATCCGGCTCGAGCGGTCCATCCTAATGCGATTTTTGTTTTTCGCCATAACTATCCCCCCTTACCACAGACTGGTCTCAGCGACCTTGCGGGAAATAGTGTTCAAGGAAACGATCAGTATGATGTTCAGCAGGCTCTCAAACAGGCCAATCGCTGTACTGTACGAATACTGTCCCTTGATCATGCCTATCTGGTAGACATACGTGCTGATGACCGTTGAGTAATCAAGGTTTAGCGTGTTCTGCAGAAGGAACACTTTCTCAAAACCTACGGACACCAACTGTCCCATACGCAGCAGCAGCATGACGATGATCGTAGGCATGAGATGCGGAATATATACATACCAAAGAATGTGAAAACGGTTGGCTCCGTCCACATGCGCTGCATCAAGAAGCTCGGGCGAGAGCGACGACATGGCAGCCAGATAAATGATGGAATTCCATCCCAGGTTCTGCCACAGGCCGGTGATCACATATACCGGCGCAAACAGGTATGGTCTTGCCATCCAGTCCTGCGCCTTGCCGCCCAACAGCGTCAGGATCGTGTTGAACGCGCCTGACTCGCGGTTCAGGAACATCAGCGTCATGCTGCAAAGAACAACAGTTGAAATGAAATGCGGCGCGTAGGTAATCATCTGCGCGGCGCGTTTGAAGAAATTGTCCTTCATGTCGTTCAGCAGGATCGCAAGAATCACCGGGAAAGGAAATGTCAGCAGGGAATACAGGCTCACGCGCAATGTATTCCACATCATCTGGAAAAAATTCGGGTAGTTGACAAACTGGATGAAATACTTCAAGCCGACCCACTGGCTTCCCCATATGCCCTTGTTCGACTGGTACTTTCTGAACGCAATCTGCAGTCCCCATAGCGGAATATAATGAAAAAGGAAGACAGTTAACATAGGGAAAAAAACAAGCAAATACAACTGCCAATGCCTTGACATGGCCTTTTTGAATCGGACACGCTTTGATAACGTTGACATGTTGAGGCCTCCTGTGGCTTCATCATTTGTGAGTTCAGTATAGGCTCACGCTGCTGCTGAACTCAATCGTCAAGCCATCACTCCACGATTGCTCTTTTGCCATCCCCATGAAAATCCCATTGCGTTTTTTCCACGGGAATAGTGCATTCGGCACGGCGCGGTAATGCCATGGACTAATTATGGTATAATAAGGCGTATTGTTCTGTGCTCATGACAGCAATGCGAAGGAGACAATCACTGTGGCTTTGAAAAGAACCAGCCTTTTTAAAAAATATATTCTGATCTATTCGTGTATGGTATTGATCGCATGTCTCCTGCTCGGTTTTGCTCTGAGCAGTATTTATATGCGCAACCTGAATGACCATTCTCGCACGTCTGCCGAGCTACAGGCCGAGCTGGCCATGGCTGATCTGAAGGATCAGCTGGACATCATGTATCAGCTGTCCCTCGAACTCACCGTTCAAACATCCTTCCATCCCCTCAGTTACAGGATAAACAAGATTGCGGAAATTGAGATGCTGGAAGCGCTCAGCCAGTACCGTT
>JAFYDF010000045.1 GCA_017544935.1 Clostridia bacterium | reverse complement strand
TGTCGGCGGCGTGCTTGGGGATCGTATCAACAAGGCAAAGATCATGTACGTCTGCGATTGCGTCAAGGGCGGGATGATTATTCTGGCGACGGTGCTGATGATGGTTTTGCCGTCGCCGTCAGCGCATATCGTGATTCTGTTTATCCTTGGTATCCTGGGCAATGTGGTCAGCGGCATCTTCACTCCCGCCGCCGGCGCCATGCTGCCGCATATCGTGGAGCCGCGGCAGCTGCAGCAGGCCAACGCCTATTTCTCCGTCAAGAGTTCCATGGAGTCGATCGCGGGCGTCGTATTGGCAGGCATTTTGTATGCGGTGCTGCCTTTGAACGTGCTCTTCCTGGCCGTGGGTGCGTGCTTTATCGCATCCGGCGTATCGGAAATGCTGATCCGCTATGAACACACGCCTTCCGCGGAACCGATCACGCTCCGCCTTGCGGTTTCGGATATGAAAGACGGCGTCCTGTACCTGAAAAGCCAGAAAGCCATCATGGCGGTTTTATGCGCGGCGCTGTTCATCAACTTCTTCATTACGCCTGTGACCGGGAACTTCATTCCGTATTTCATCAAGACGGATTTGGCAGCCGCCCCGGCCTATCTGCTGGACAGCCTTCTGAAACCGGAACTGTGGTCCTCCGTATTCAGCGTATGCATCGGAGCCAGCTCCCTGACCGGCGCCGTGCTGATGAGCGCCAGAAAGCAGGAAGAGAAATGCGGGCTGAAGGTCGCAAAACGGCTGTGCGTCTTTTCGGGCGTGATGATCGTTCTGGCAATCGGTTACGGGTATCTGGTATCCGCCGGGGTTTCCCTGAATGGGTTTTTGCTGCTGTTCTGCGCTGAATGCCTTGTGATCGGCTTTCTGCTCTCCTTTATCAATATCCCGCTCAATACCGCACTCCAGCGCAGGGTGGAAAAAAACAAGCTCAGCAAGGTAGGCAGCCTCGTGAGCGTAGGTTCACAGGGAATGATCCCCATTGCCTCCGCGCTGGCGGGAGCGGCGCTCCAGACCTTTGGCAGCGCCATTCTACTGGCGATCTGTGCAGCGGGCTTCACGATCACGGCAGTCCTGCTTTTAGCAAATAAGCATATTCGTTCAATTTAGATCGTGAACGGATGGAGCCCTGTACTTGTATATTATATATCAGTTGTGTCAGCACTTGGCTGACCGTCCGATCCATCGTGACCATCGACTGCCGGAAGGTGGAGGATGCCTTCACCGACAACATGTACGAGCGTTCCGAACTGGATTCCCTGCTGTTCATCGATCCCGCTGCTTACGCCGACCTGGTGCTGAACGAAGCCCCGGGAAGGCACCTGAATGCAGTCACGCAGTATAAGACAGATGAATCCATGATGTTAGACGAAGCCCCCATCACAGGCTGATGGCTTGCACAGGGGCGATTCTTATGCAATTCTTTTGATGGATGGGCCGAAGCAACCAAACGCAATCTCATCCAGCGTCGAAGCGATTTCTTTAAATGATCTGTTCAGATCAAGAGACCTTACGTCAATCTGATTGCCGCCCAGCTTGACCGACAGGAACGGTTCTGCTTCTTCGGTCGTTTTTGCATACAGCAGCATACCGCTTACGTTGCCGGTTTTCGTCTTGTCTTCGTTCTTCACATAGGTGAAAATCTGATACAGATTGGCGCTGTGCAGCATT
>JAFYDF010000044.1 GCA_017544935.1 Clostridia bacterium | reverse complement strand
GTTAGGCACGCCGCCAGCGTTCGTCCTGAGCCAGGATCAAACTCTTGTGTTTAATCCTTAACTTGGTTTATCTGGTGTCGCCGGTCTTTCGACCCGCTACCGCGATCCAAGTCAAAACTCTTTTCAGAATCAACTGTCGTTTTTCGTTTCAGTTTCTGTATCGTTTTCAAGGTCCCTGTGTCCCTCGGGAGTTTGTCGTATCTGGTAAGTTTCCCTGCCATTTCCGGCCCTCTCTCTCGGGCGCTCTGTTATAATACCACACCCCCTACCCTAAGTCAACACCTTTTTTTACTTTTTTTCGATTTTTTTCAACTTTTTTCGCTTTCCGAAGCTTGTTTCTTTCATTTTCTTCGAATGTTCGTGTTTAAATCAAGATACTGTGTTTTTTCTGACAATATACCACAAATATCCGTGTTTTTGATCTTGAAACATTTAGCGGATTTTGAAAATAAAACTGTTTCCGTGTGGAAACAGTAGTGAAATGTCCTTGATGCTATGTCATTGTAGGCCGATATGATCCTGTTTTCATTTCCAACAATTATTCATCCTAGCAAAATCGCAAAGCTCCTTGTCTCTTATATGAAACTGTATTTATCTACCTAAATAAAAAGATTGTAGTATCCTCTAATAATATAGAGCTATCGGGTCATCTGTTCAGCGGATTCTTTTTTCCGGCTCTCCTGATCGTCAAATTGCTTGATATCAAACAATTAAGTGCCATGTCTCTTTATCACAAGAATTTCATTCTGATACACCATCAATCTACATATTACAAAATGAAAGAATCCATCCTATTTTATATTTCCACCGGTACTGCGGCTCCTTCATAAAGACCATATAACCAGCATTCAGCTACAGGGTATTCCGTGATTTCCCGCAAAGCTCGGGCATACCACCGTATTTGCTCGCCATACTTGCCAGGGAGATCAGCTGCAGCACATCTGTCTGTCTTATAGTCCACAAGAACCCAATGGTCATCTTCCACAAAGCATAGATCAATAATGCCTTGAACAATTAGTTCGCCATCCAACAATTTGAATCCCCACTCACGCCGGACATCCCGCGCGTTGCGCACGCGTTGTCCAAGCGATGAGTCCACAAAACTGGTCAGGTCGCGCGGTCGAATCAGCTCTCTGTCTTCTTCGGATAAAACTCCGAGCTTAAGCATTTCTTCGAGTTGCGGTTCTATAGGTCGGAAAAAGTCAAGCATAGACAACGCTTTATGTGTAGCTGTTCCACGTTTTGCCGCTTTTGATTGTTCTGCGCGCTTATATGCTGGTTCTCTGGGCGGCAATGTGTCCAGGTTCAGTGCATGCCGCTTCGTCTCTACCGTTTCTTCCTCATCGATCTGTAAAGCAGCACCCCGCAGTATGGAGGTCACACTCAGCTTGAAAAAGCGGCGCTTAGGTTGTTCCGGTGAGTAGAAAGGATTATCTACAAGGTCATTATTCGCAGGAGGAAGTGTAAAAGTAGTTTCTTTAGGTAGCTGCTGGGCAAAAGAACCCGCACTATGAGACTGAAGGACCCACTGGCTGCCATTGGATGCTATATACAAACCATCTTGTCCAATCAGCAGAGGTTCTTTTAACGCCTGACCGACCCAATCCAGCATGCATCGCGCACATCCGGCTGCATAGTCGCCTTCAGGAAGTTCCCAAACGCTTCGTGCCGTGGTCAAGGACCTTGGAGATGCCAGCAGAATCAACCTTTCCTGCGCTCTTGTCATTGCAACATACAAAAGCCTTGCTTCTTCAGCACAGATCTCACGGCGACGCTTATATTCCAATGCTTTTCCGCATATCGTATGTCCCGTTATTCGCTCATCAACATCACGGCGTTTTATTGCAAGACCGCATGCGGCATCACAACGAAGAAGCTCGCTGTCACCAGGCATTCTGAAAGGCCTCGCCAGTTCCATAAGGATCACTACCGGAAATTCAAGTCCTTTTGACTTATGTATCGTCATGATGCGCACGACATCATCATTTTCGCTCAATTCGTGTGCAGCAAGAGAATCACCTGTCTGCCGGGCCGTTTCACCATAAATCAGGAAATCGTGCAGGGAATACCGCACACCTGGTGCCTGTGCGCGCTCACACAGAAGGCGAAGGTTCGCCTGGCGCATCGAGCCATCTCGCAGCGCACCTGCACGGGCATAAAGACCTGTATCGTACAGAATATGCCAGATCAATTCCTCAACGCTCATATGGCCGGCCCAGAAACGCCATAAGTCCAGCTTATCGCACACTTTAGCAATCTCCGGATCACATTCCCGCAAATCAAAGAACACCTGCCAGAAGGGCTTGCTTAATGTTTCATCCTTCAGGCGGATATTTGCTAATCGCTCACTCGTAAAGCCAAAATATGGACATCGTAATGTCGCCATCATCGGAACATCCTGATATGGATTATCAATTACACGAAGCAAATTCAGCATGTCCCGCACTTCAGGAAGTTCAAAGAACTGAGCATCCGCGTCACTGTAGGCAGGTACGCCTTCGTTAGCAAGAATCTTTGCAATTTGCGCTGCTCTTCCGGATGCATTTCGCAACAAAATCACACAATCACGGTAACGCAGTGGCCGCATACCTTCTTTGCAACGAATCGGAGTACCGATCAGCGCACGAATGCGCTGTGCAGCCAGCTGTGCTTCATACATCCAGCCTTTACGGGTATCTTCTTCGTCCTTGTCATTTTCTTCGTCCAAAGATTCATCAATCAGATGAAGTTCAACAGGTGGATCACCTTCTGTAGGAATACCGGCACGCAGCTGTGCTGCTTCATCATAATCAATTTCAGTAGCACCGCGACGCATGGCACGCTCAAATACACAGTTTACTGCAGCAAGAACATTCCCGCGGCTGCGAAAATTACTGCTAAGAAGTATCTTTCGTGCCGCTGCATCACTTTTTTCTTCAAATTGATTATATTTTGCAAGAAACAGGCTGGGATCTGCGAGACGAAAACGGTAAATGCTCTGTTTGACATCACCGACCATGAACAGTCGGTTATTTCCATTATGTACACATCGGACAATTGCTTCCTGTATAGCAGATACATCCTGATATTCGTCAACAAAGATCGCGTCATATGCTAATGATACCTGTAAACGTATACGTTCATCAGATAAAGCTAATAACGCCCGGTGTTCAAGATCATTATAATCCAGGAGATCCCTTGCTTCTTTCATCTCGGCATAACGGGACTGGATATCCTTTGTCAGTGCAATCAAAGCACGTAATGCAGGTAACGTATATTCAATTTCGTTTTTTGCTTCTTCCATATCGCGCGGAACCATTATAGATGCTTCAGTAGCGAGATCCTTCATCCTGTCACGTAGTTTGCCAAAGTGTTCTGCCATTGTCGGATCATATTCCGCGTTCTTTGGTGCCCGCGCTTTTTGTGAAAAATGAAGTTCTGTCTGTCCCGGCTCAGGTTTACGCATTTCCTGCTGAAGAAGTTCAAGTACGATCCTGTCATTTTCAGCAGTACTCTGTAAATACTTGGGTGCATTCGGACGATTTAGAAGCGCTTTACATTGTTCATTTAGCTGCAAAGCGCCTTCCAGTCGCATCAGAGCTTCTTTTTTCAATATGAGCAGAAATGGTTTAAGTCCTTCCCCAAGCGGGTCTGACATTATATTATGTAAGAATCCCTGTGGATCAGCCTGTGCCTGAAGAAAATAATACAGCTGTTTTGCCATTTCAACAATCTGATCATCACCGTATTGGCTGATCAGTGCCTTTGCATCTTTTTCTTCACTTGCGCACAGTTCTTCCATTGCATCATCAATTGCTCTCATAAATAGGGGATGCAACGTGGTTTCATCTGCAATTTTTGCCATAGGATCAACATCTGCTGCCTGAAAATGTTCCCTGATAATATGGTGACAGAATACATGCAGCGTACTGATCTGTGCATGGCGTGCTGCACGCAGCTGCATGCGCATATGTTTATTATTTGCTGTTTCGTTTGAAATCGCATTTGTCAGCCTTTCACGCAGTTCAGCTGCAGCAGCCCTGGTGAATGTGATAATCAACAGTCGATTGATATTTCCGCCATCACGAAGCATCTGCAGGACATGCTCTACAAGTACTGCAGTCTTTCCGCTTCCAGCAGCTGCACTTACAAGTGTCTCATTGTTTCTGGCTTCAATCGCCTGCCGCTGAGCATCTGTCCAATTAGGCATAGGAATCCTCTCTTGTTTCACGTGAAACAATTTAGTTGAAACCATAAAGCATATGTTTCACGTGAAACATTTCTATTTGATAAAGATTCTTTTTGTTTTTATCTTCTGTTTTATTCAGAGCGTTTGTCTTTTGCCTTCTGTATCTATGTTTATTACTTCGCTCTTTGTTCTTGTCAGTATTATTCTTTCATCGGTCAGTCATTCCAGTTCTTATACATGCGTTATATATACCTTCTATATAATAATAGAAGTCGCTCTTTATCTGCAACTTCTTTTTCACGTCTTCAGTCAGTTAATCAACTTCATTGTTTCACGTGAAACAAAAAGCCCTCCTGAGGGAGGGCTTATGTTTCATGGATGTTTTTCAACGATCTCGTGTCCTTTATGTATACAATTTGCTGGGACAGTTCCGCGTACGGAAGTAAGCGGATAGACCTGAGCGTTTCTTCCTATAATTGTTCCCGGATTCAGAACTGAATTGCACCCGATTTCAGCCCAATCTCCAAGCATAGCGCCCATTTTCTTAAGGTTCGTCTCCAATGTCTCGCTTCCATCCCGGATGACAACAAGTGTACGGTCGCCCTTTACATTACTGGTTACAGCACCCGCACCCATATGTGCATGATATCCGAGAATGCTATCACCAACGTAATTATAATGAGGGACCTGTACATTATCGAAAAGAATAACGTTCTTCAGCTCCGTACTATTGCCTACGACTGTATTGCAGCCAATCAGAGCGCTTCCGCGAATGTATGCACAATGCCGCACTTCTGCACCATGGTCAATAATGACATATTCGCCAAGGCATGCCGTAGGAGCTACAACAGCGTCACGTGCGATCCATACGTGCGGGGCTGGATGTTCGAACTCATCTTTCGGAAGTTCTGCACCAAGTGCCTCGATCATGGGCTTTATGCCACTCAGCGCTTCATGCGGCCACATGAATTTTTTCAGATATTCTGCCGCACGTGTATGGGTCAGATCAAACAACTCTTCTACCTTATACATGTTAGGCCTCCTGGGCAGCATGACCGCTGGCCCTGATTGCTTCTGTTACCGTGTCAACGGCTTCCTGTGCACTTTCAGGAAGCGCTGCTTCGCTCATAACTCTTACTACAGGTTCAGTACCGCTCTTACGCAGCAGTACACGCCCGTTTTTGCCGAGCTGATAACGCGCTTCTGCCAGTGCCTTCTGTACTGCCGGGTCATCTATAGTCCCTTGCTTATCATCCACGCGGATATTGACCAATACATGGGGGAAACTGACCATAGGCTCATGTAGTTCGCTGAGAGGGCGCTTCTGTCCAAGCATCGCTTCCATGATCTTGATTGCTGTCAGCAGGCCGTCACCGGTCGTCGCAAACTTGGAAAAGATAATGTGTCCGCTTTCCTCGCCGCCCAGGAGATCGCCCCGCTGATGCATGCGCTCATATACGAAACGGTCTCCGACGTCCGTCTGTTCATAGCCAATGCCGAGTTCATCCAGTGCACGGTAAAGACCCATATTGCTCATTACAGTCGTAACAACATGTGTGTCGCCAAGCACTCCTTTGCGTTTCATATAAGCTGCATATATATACATAATGCGGTCGCCATCGACAATGTTGCCCTTTTCATCTACGGCAATGCAGCGGTCGGCGTCACCATCGAAAGCAAAGCCTACATCCAGCTTGTTATCAAGCACAAGTTTGCGCAGATTTTCTATATGCGTGCTGCCGCAACCGTTATTGATGTTTTCACCATTCGGCCGGTTGCCTACAACATAAGTTTCCGCACCCAGTGCCTTGAATACGCTTTCACCAAGTTGCCAGGTGCTGCCGTTGGCACAGTCAAGGCCTACACGTACGCCCTTATAGCTGTGCGTAGCCAGAGAGATCAGATACCCGATATAACGGTTGCGTCCTGCAGCATGGTCAATGACACGGCCGATGTGCTCGCGCTGTGCATAGGGCACAGTATCTTCAGCATCAAGAAATGCTTCAGCTTTCGCGATAATTGAATCATCCATTTTTTCGCCGAGGCCATTGATCAGTTTGATACCGTTGTCCCAATAAGGATTATGGCTGGCGCTGATCATTGCGCCGCAATCAAACTCTTCCGTGCGTGCTACATAACTGACGCTCGGAGTACTTGTAACGTGCAGCAGATATGCATCCGCACCGGCACTGGTCAATCCCGCGCAAAGTGCGTCCTCCAGCATATATCCGGATGCGCGCGTGTCCTTTCCTATTACTACTTGCGCGCGACGGGCAGCACTGCTGTAATAGCTCCCCAGAAAGCGTCCGAGCTTAAAGGCGTGCATGGCCGTCAGGTCACGATTGGCCTCTCCGCGGAAGCCGTCCGTTCCGAAATACTTACCCATGGGTATCCCTCCAAGAATGCATAATTATACTATAATTGTAATTTTATACTTTAATATCTGTGGCCGCTCCGTCATCGACAAACATCGTAACATCCGGATGCAGGCGTAGTACTGACGCAGGAACGTCAGCAGAAACGGGGCCTGTAACAGCGCCCGCAATTGCCTGGGACTTACCAGCACCGAAGGCCATCAGGATAATGCTGCGCGCCTGCATGATGGTATGAATGCCCATCGTCACCGCCTGCTTAGGCACTTCATTAATAGAAGCAAAAAATCGCGCATTAGCCTGCCGGGTGGATTCATTCAAATCGACGATATGTGTCAGAGCATCAAATGAGCTTCCCGGTTCGTTGAAACCGATATGCCCATTATTGCCGATACCCAGCAGAAGCAGGTCGATCCCGCCCGCTGCTTCGATCATTTTATCATAATCCGCTGCATTTTCAGGTGTGGTATGCACCCCGTCAGGCACATGCGTTTGTTTGAGGTCGATATCCACATGATCAAACAGCTTTTCCTGCATGAAACGCCGGTAGCTCTGCGGATGATCCCCGTTAAGGCCTACATACTCGTCCAAATTGAACGTTGTGACCTTCTTAAAGGAGATGATTCCAGCCTTGTACTGCTCAATCAGCTTTCCGTACAGCGCTTCTGGCGTAGAACCGGTCGCCAGCCCCAGTACGGCGTCCGGCTTTCTCCGCAGCAAAGCGGAAAACCGCTCTGCCGCCTGGTTTACGCATTTCGCGGTGGAATCGATTATGACCTGCATATTTCTTCCTCAGCGGATAACATCCACGCCCATATACGGACGCAGTACTTCGGGCACAGTTACACTGCCGTCTTCATTCTGGTAGTTTTCCAGAACTGCGGCTACGGTACGGCCAACAGCTACGCCGCTGCCATTCAGTGTATGGCAGAACTGCGGCTTTGACTTGGCGTCCTCACGATAACGGATTCCTGCGCGGCGTGCCTGGAAGTCCTCGCAGTTGGAACAGCTGGAGATCTCCACATAACGGCCATAGCTTGGCATCCACACTTCGATATCATAGGTCTTTGCTGCGCTGAAGCCCATATCACCAGTGCTCAGTGCTACCACACGGTAGGGCAGGCCCAGCAGCTGCAGGACTTTTTCCGCCTGACGGGTCATGCTCTCCAGTTCCTCATAGCTCTGCTCGGGCTTGGTAATCTTGACCATTTCAACTTTATTGAACTGATGCTGACGGATCAGTCCGCGTGTGTCGCGACCGGCACTGCCGGCTTCTGCACGGAAGCAGGCGCTGTAAGCGCAGTGGCGGATCGGCAGATCCTTACCGTCGAGGATCATATCACGGTACAGATTGGTTACAGGAACTTCTGCCGTGGGGATCAGGAAGGTATCCTGATCTACCTTGTAAGCGTCTTCTTCAAACTTAGGCAGCTGGCCGGTACCGGTCATTGTCTGACGTGTGACCATGTAAGGAGGCAGGATTTCGGTATAGCCGTCTGCCGCATGCGTATCCATATAGAAATTGATGATCGCACGCTCGAGTCTCGCACCCAAACCACGATATACGGTGAAGCGCGCGCCGCTGATCTTCGCCGCAGCATCAAAATCAAGGATATTCAGATCAGTACCTATATCCCAGTGCGCTTTGGGCTCCCAGCCGAAGTCACGCGGCGTGCCCCAGCGGCGCTGTTCCACGTTTTCGGTGTCGTCTTTGCCGATAGGCGTGGTCGGGCTGGGATAATTGGGCAGACGGAGCATGAACTGATTGACATATTCCTCGATGTCCTTCAGTTTTTCGTCAGCTGCCGCGATTTCATCGCCCAGAGCACGCATTTCATCCATAATAGGCTGTGCGTCGCCGCCTTCACGTTTGATCTGGGCAATGCGCTTGCTTTCCTCATTGCGGCGTGCCTTCAGGGCTTCAGCCTCGCTGAGCAGAGCACGGCGCTGTTCTTCCTTCTCCAGGAATTCACTCAGGTCGATAGTGCTGTTGCGGTTTTTCAATGCCTCGATCAGTTCCTGTGGATTCTGACGGATACGGCGGATGTCTAGCATAAGAATGTCCTCCTAATGTAGTATATGAGAATGAAAAAAGTCGTTCCCTGTCATACAGGGACGACCGTAGCCGCGTTGCCACCCCGATTGCTGCCTGAGCAGCCTCTCGTGTGCGCTGTATGGGGCGCTTCCCCCGCGGCTCATCGCCGCGCGCTCCAGGGTGGAACACCATCTGCGCGCCGCCGTTTTACACCAACCAACGGCTCTCTTTGCGCGCGCGGGACGGATAAACCCGTTCATTGCGTACTTGGGTATTATAGCAGGGAGAAAAGGAAAATGCAACATGAACACATATTTTCAGGCCCAAAAACCGCTCAAACAATAGGAAATCAGAAGAAAACAATGAAAAAAAGACCGATCATGGCAGGCTTTCATCTTCTGCGCTGTAAATGAACAATGTTTTGCTTGACAAATACTGTGATTTGATAAACAATCTGCTTGGTTTATAGAAAGGCTGCGGATGGATCAAGGATGATTTATTTCTCACGATCAGTCAATCAGCAGTAACTTACTGAACCGCCATCAATCAGATCCCATTAAACTGGAGAAAACATGAAGCAAGCCAAGGGGTTAAATGCCCTGTATTCGGCAGTACAGGGCACATATTGGATGTCATACTGCGTTTCTGTAACTTTCGCAGTAATTTTTCTGCTTGCACACGGCAGCAACAATACAGAGGCAGGTATCGTGCTTTCAACGGGTTGTCTGCTGGGAGCACTGCTGGGAGTGCTGCTTGGCGCACTGATCGACCGTCATCCCGGCTGTACCGTGCCCAGACTGTTTCCCTGTCTGATGGCGGGGCAGGCGCTGACACTGGCGCTGATGCTTATACTGCAGCCTCATGGCCTTGTATTGGGTGTCATCTATTCTCTGTATATGGCTTTCTTTATTGCTGTAGGTGCTTTGGACCTTAAGCTGTACGGCGACTTGTCGAACAGCGGCAGCATCAATTATGGTCTTGCCCGCGGCATGGGTTCTCTGGCTTACGTGATTGCCTCCGTCTCGCTCGGAATGATCGTCAAGCATTTTTCCGCAAACGTTCTGCTGTATGCGGGAATAGTAATATGTATATTGGAAGCAATAGTTCACTGGATCATTTTCCAACGAATGCCCGCCGTATCCGTAAGAACAGTCGCGGAACGCGGTACAACATTGGTACGTTTTCTGAAGGGAAACAGGAATTATTGTCTGCTTCTGCTGGGTGCAGTACTCCTGTTTGTCCCACATAGCCTGCAAGCCAGCTTCCTGATCAATATAGTACGCGCCGTCGGCGGAAATGAAGCGGACATGGGGCTGGTGGACGGTTTCACTGCCGCGGTAGAGATTCCCATCATGCTGCTCTACGCCGTGCTTGCACGTCGCCTGAAGCACAGCCGGCTCCTGCGAATCTCTGTAGTCATGCTCACCTTTAAAATTCTCGCCATGGCGGCAGCAAAAAGCATTGGCGGACTGTATGCAGCATCTCTGCTGCAGATGCCCTCTTATGCACTGTACATCGTTGCTGTCGTGCCTTATGCCGCAATGGTGACCGACCCCAGAGACTTTGCAAAAGCCCAGAGCCTGATCAATGCCATGCCAACGGTAGGCGCTGTGATCACAGGCCTTATAGGCGGAAGACTGCTGGACATACTGCCGGTGTCACAGGTCCTTTATATTGCGGCTGCAGTCAGCTGCCTTGGTACTGTTCTTGCCCTGTTAGGAACCAGAAAAGCGCCGGATAAGGGGGAACAGGAACAGATATGAAGCATACTGAAAGCTTTACGCCTCTGTTTTCCGTACTGCAGGCATTCTATCTGGTTGGATACTGCGTAGCTGTCGCATTCGCAGCGATGCATCTGCAATGGAGAGGCTGTACCAATGCGGAAGCGGGGCTCGTGCTTGCAGCCGGCTGTCTGCTCGGGACGCTGCTCGGGGTTCTCGTGAGCACGCTTATCGACCGACATGCAGCTGTGACTGTAAAACGTCTGTATCCGCTTATGTTTCTGGGACAATTGCTGTCTATCATCGCCCTGATTGCACTGCCGCTGAGCATTTCTGCCGTTAAAGCAGTCTATGTTCTCTATATGGCCTTCTGCCTGGTCGTCAATCCGCTTGATCTTAAGCTGTATTCCGATTTGTCCTATGCCGGAAAAGCGCCAAATTACGGTTTCTCCCGCGGTATGGGTTCGCTGGCATATGTCATAGCTTCTATGGCACTCGGCCCGGCTGTACGCCACTTTTCCGCAGCATTGCTTCCTTGGGCAGGCCTTGTCATGTGTCTCCTTCAGGCAGTGGCACATGTCGTGATGTTCTCACGTATGCCTGAAAGTAGCGTCAGTACGATCAGCGTGCGCGGTGTGCCGCTGCTGCAGTTTCTTCGCGGCAACAAACGTTATTGCCTGCTTCTGTTAGGTGTTGCACTCCTTTTCGTCCCACAAACTGCGGTTTCCAATTTTAGAATCAATATTGTCCGCTCCGTGGGTGGCAATGAGTCCACCATGGGACTGCTGACTGGCTTTACCGCTGCCAGCGAAATTCCGTTCATGCTCCTCTTTACACACATCGCACGCAGATGGAAGACCGGTACCCTAATGCGTTTTTCGCTGTTTATGTTTACCGTTAAAATCGCTGCTATGGCAGCAGCCAACAGCATCGGCACCTTGTTTGCAGCATCGGTTCTCCACGGTTTCTCCTATGCGCTTTTCATGGTCACTGTGGTAGGCTATGTGCAGAAGGTGACTGATCCCGCCGATTCGGCCAAAGCACAGAGCCTGATGGCATCCATGTCCACAGTAGGTTCTGTCATTGCCAGTCTTTCCGCGGGATTTCTTCTGGACGCTATGCCGGTATCCAGCGTATTGTGGCTGGCCGCAGCATTCAGTGCGCTCAGTACCGTAATCGCGTTCCTGGGGCTTGAAAAAAACCCCGAAAAAGCACCTGCACAGGAATCCAGATAATCCATATCCTGCCATGTTGTGTCCTAAAACCAGCAAGCTCATTGTACATACAGTTTTTTCTGCCGGTCATACCGGCAGTTTTCTTGTTTACGCATGTAAAAAAAGTAGACGGACAGCCATTTATCATGATATACTGTAAAAGTATCCGTATGCCTAAATGCGGACGGAAGGGGACAGAAAAAATGGTCAGAAACTGGTGGAAACTGTTGATAATCGCCGTGCTGATCGCACTGATGCTGCTATTCGTGCCTTCACCGGTGTCCAATTACGACGCCTTTGCCGAAACCGTTGAACTGGAGCATGATATCCGTGTAGGCGGCGTCAAACCCCAGTGGGATGCTTATACCGGTATTCCCAAGAAATGGGTCAGCTACGCTGGCGAAGCGCATTATGAGGATCCATCCATCAGTGTGGACCTGGTAATGGGTGAACGCTTTTTAGATACTTATTACTGCTATGCAGTGATCAAGATCTCAAACGGCTCTCAGATCCGTACTGCCTTCTCCGATGATAACTTCAAGGATCACAAGGTATACGGTTACAAGATTGCCGAAGCCAAAAATGCAGTATTTGCTATCAATGGCGATTTCTGCAAGAACAAGGAGAATCCCCGCGGCTTCATGGGATACATCATCCGTGAAGGCAAGGAGTACCGTGACATCCCCAAAGCTGAAAAGGCATGGGCTCAGATTGATTCCCGTACAGGTGTACGTTATCTGGACTGGGATATGCTGATTATCGACCAGAACGGTGATTTCCATGCTATCCTGGAGCCGCGTGAAACGAGCGTAAACGAATGGATCGCGGAACATCCCGATCTCCAGATCATCAATACGTTCAATTTCGGCCCGGCAGTAATCATAGACGGTGAGACCACACGCGAAACCTTCAATAACATCAAAGTCAATCCCAATACCGACTGGATCGGCACATATAAGGAGACCCAGCGCATTGCTGTGTGCCAGCTGGACGCGCTGACATATCTATGCGTAACCTGCGAAGGCCCGGAAGACAAGAACAGCAAGGGCATGACCATGGATGAATTCGTACAGTTGCTGCGTGAGATCGAAAGCAAGCTGGATGGTTACTCCATCCGTGTTGCCTATAACCTGGATGGCGGCAGCAGCAGTACTTTCATCTTTAAGGATCCTTCCCGCAATGGTCTGACCAAGATCAACGCCCTGACCCGCGCTAACTCACAGCGTCAGCTGTATGACATTATCTATTTCGCCAGCGCCTGGCAGAAGTAAGCGCCACAATCGGCTATATATTAAGAGGAAATAACGATGTACGAAGAAAGTGATATCCTTTTCCATCTGTTCGGGCTTCCGGTATATCCCTATGCGCTTTTTCTGGCGCTGGGTGCCCTGATCGCCCTGTTCATGGCACTCTACCGTACTAGGAAAACAAGCGTATCTGCATCCGCCGTACTAACCTTTGCGATGCTTTCGCTGCCGCTCAGCGTTATCTTCGCACGCCTGATCTTCTGTGTATGCCGTCCGGGCGAGATTGTTGATGCAGGCATGGGCATCATCTGGCGTATCGATTACGGCGGGTTCTCATTGATGGGAACCTTTATCGGCCTGCTGCTGGCAGCGATCCTTACAAAGGCTTTCGAACATGTATCTTTCCTGGATCTTTGCGACACCGTGATGCCCGGATTGCTCGTGATGCTCGCCGTTGCACGTCTTGGCGAAGGTGCAACAACAAATGGTATCGGTGTGGATGTGCAGATCGAAGCCCTGCGCTTCTTCCCGCTGGCACGGCTGGATGCATATGATGACTACTGCTATGCGGTTCATATGGGCGAAGCACTTACCGCGCTATGTGCCGGTGTATATACTCAAACCATGCAGCGCCGCGCACGCGGACTGGTAAGCGGACTCGGCCTCGTTGTCGTTGCCGCTGCCCAGATTCTCTGGGAAGCCCTGCGCCGTGACGAAGTCCTGATCTTCAGTTTCGTGCGTATCACGCAGGTGTTTGCAGCCGTAGTACTGCTCGTCGTGCTGATCCTTTCTCTGCGCCGCAGCGGATGGCAGAAAAAGAGGGTCGTATTCGCAAGTATCTGCATGTTCCTGGGCATCGTAATTGTGGGCATGAACGAGTTCTTTGCGGAAAGCAAACTGATCTCTTTCATTCCCGCCTGGCTTTGCTATTCCATTGATGCCGTTACCGTCTCGCTGATGGGTCTCATGACCGCACGCGCACTGCGTGATGCCTGTGAAGGAGCACAAAAATGAGCGGAAAGAAACTCATCGTCTTGCTGATGGTCCTGTGCTGCCTGTTTATATCCGCCGCAGCCGAAATAGTCCCCCTTGAGCTGAATGAAAAAGCAAGGGAGCCCTATGAGGAATGCTATACCAGCGCAACACACTACGAAGATCCTTCCATTACGGTAGACATCTATCCTGAAAACCGTATATACGGTACCAATTATGTGTATGCGATCATCAAGATTGCGGACGGTTCGCAGCTGCGTACCGCCATGGCTTATAAGTATAATTCGGACTATACCGTACATGGTACCGTAATGGCTATCGCAAATAATGCGGTATTTGCCATAAACGGTGATTTCTACAATTTCTATGATTACGGGTATCTTGTCCGCCAGGGACGTGAATACAGAACCCGCCCCAATAAGTATTGGGATGTCCTGATTATCGATCAGTACGGTGATTTCCATCCCATCCGTGAACCAAGCAAGAGCAAGATCGCTGCCTGGCAGACAGAGCATCCAGATCTGCAGGCTGTCAACACCTTTAACTTTGGTCCCGTTCTGGTGGAAAACGGACAATGGCTGCAGGAATCCTTTAATAATAACAATGTCAAGAATTTCTTCCAGATCGCTGGTGGCAAGCAGTATGCACGCATGGCTATCTGCCAGCTAGACAAACTGACCTATATGTTCTGCTGCTGTGAAAGCGTGCTGGATGAAAACAGCGAAGGCCTGACTCTGAACGAATGGGCGAACTGCATCCGTGAGATCGACAACAAGATCGAAGAATATGATATTCAGGTAGCCTATAATATCGATGGCGGCGGTTCTGCGACCATGGTATTCCATAATGAGAAAATCAATTCGCTGACCAACCCCAAGATCCGTGACTTGAGCGATATCGTCTATTTCGTTTCCGCATGGGCGGAAGAAGGACAGTAATCTATGTATTTCTTTACAGAACCTACCCATGAAGCCCTGTTCACATTGCTGGGCATGCCGGTTTATCCATATGCGCTGTCTGCAGCTATCGGTGCGCTGATCGCACTGTGCATGGCTTTGTCGCGCACAAGGAAAACCGGTATTTCCGCTTCTGCCGTAATGACCTTTGCTATGTTCGCTGTACCGCTGTGCGCGTTGCTGGCGCGCCTTGCTTTCTGTGCCTGCCGCATTGTGGATGTGCTGGACTTTGGCATCGGCTATATTTTCCGTCTTGACTACGGCGGGTTTTCCATCATAGGAGCAACGTTGGGTGTACTGCTCTCCGCATGGATCGTCAAGAAGATCCACCGTGTTTCCTTCACAGGCCTTTTGGATACCGTTCTTCCCGGTCTGTTCATTCTGCTGGCTGCCTGCCGTCTGGCTGAAGGCAGCACGATCAACGGCACAGGCCCCGAAGTACGCATTGAAGCGCTTCAGTTCATGCCTTTGGCCCGCCAGGGCCTGTATGGCGATATGACTTACGCTGTATATATGGGTGAAGCACTGACTGCTCTGGTTGCCGGTGTGATGACCCAGGCCATGTGCGGACGTCCCCGAGGATTATCCGCTGGTACAGGAACTGCTATCGTCTGTGCGGCGCAGATCGTTTGGGAGAGTGCCCGCCGTGATGAAGTGCTGATCTACAGCTTCGTGCGATATGCTATGGTATTCTCCGCGCTCATCATGCTGATCATGCTCATCATATGCCTGCACCGCTGCGAGGCTGATTCACGTCGTTGGATCAAGAATATAGGTATTTTTATGTTCTGTATAGTTGTCATTGGCGTCTGTGAATTTCTTATGGACGGCAAAATCTGGCAGAACATGCCTATCTGGCTGTGTTATCTGTTGGATGTATTCAGCGTGACTGCTATAGCTGCGGTATGTCTGCATGCCCTGCATGCCGCTTGTGAAAAGGAATAATTTAACGATTATCCGGTAAGCCGATACCTGATACAGGCAATGATATGACTGACAGCTATTTATTCAAAAGCATTCCATTGGAGTGTCTGCTATGAAAAAACTGCTTTTTCTGACAGCATTGCTGTTTTTGCTGCTGACTGCAGCACAAGCTGAAATGGCACAGGAGATCACTTCTGATGCCTCTTTTCGTGTTCCCTATATCGTGGATGGGACACTTCGCCGTATGCTCGACCGCAGCAGCGAGACTGCCCTTCAGACAGGTAAGCAGAAAGAACCCGTCCTCTATGTGACCATGAAAACTGAGGCTGCCGCCGCTGTCTATATCGAGTTCGGTACTAACATTCTTCCTTTCTCGGTCCAGATAAAAGAAAATGATAAATGGACAGACATTGCTTCATGGGATGGGCCGTGGGCACAGGCATATCTGGAATTCCCGCCACAGAAGGAATTCCGCCTGCGTTTTGAGACACACAATAAATATACCGCGCTTTACGTGCGTGAACTCTTCCTTTTCTCTGAAGGCGAGATGAATGACATTCCTCATGTCTGGCTGCCACCCTGCGAAAAAGCAGACCTGCTGCTGCTGGTAGGGCATCCCGATGATGAATTGCTCTGGTTCGGTGGCCTTCTGCCTACCTATGCCGGGGAACTCGGCATGAAAGTCCAGGTCGCGTATCTGACCTGCTCCAACAGCATGCGCCGCGAGGAGCTTCTAAATGGTCTGTGGTACTGCGGCGTCCGCAATTATCCCGATATCGGTGAGTTTGAGGATATCAAAAGCTACAGTGCCGTCCAGCTTTATCCCAAGTGGGGTGGCATGGACAAGGTCGACCGTTATGTAGTTCGCCTGCTGCGCCGTTATCAGCCTGAAGTAGCAGTTACTCAGGCAATCGATGGTGAATACGGGCATGCTGCGCATGTAATCTGTGCTCGTTCAATGAGCCGTGCCTGTTTGCTGGCCTCTGATCCAAGTTATGATCCAGAAAGCGTTGCCCAGTATGGCGTATGGACAGGCAAGAAGGTTTATCTGCAAAAGGATAACGGTATCCGTGTTGAAATATCCGTACAGAACGAAGCTGGCGAAAAGGTCATTGTACAGAGGGATGATGTTCCTGTTACCGTAATGGACTGGCGTATTCCGCTGGAAGCGTTTGATGGTCTGACCGGGTATGAAGCAGCTGAAAAGGCATATCTTTTGCACATGTCTCAGCCGCATGATAAGAATGGTAAGAAATCGCTGTATTACATCACACCTGAGGACGATGAGAACAGCAGCTTTGTCTATACGCTGATCTACAGTACTGTAGGCGATGACGAAGCCGGTGGCGATCTGTTCGAACATATTGAAGGATACTGATACATATCCTCTTCCTGCTTATAGGAGTGTTCTGAAAAATATGAAGAAACTGCTGGCCCTGTTTCTGCTGATAATGCTGCTCTTCCAGGCAGCATTAGCTGAACCTGCCCGTGATGTGACCATGCAGGTGGGACTTGAAGCACCCGGGGCAACTGCAAATGTGCGCAATACACGCGATAACGACGAAGAGTCTGGCATGGGTATTCCTGGTGGCTCTAAACAGTATGTATATATTATTCCTGCCGACGATCCTGTAGCTGCCGTATATATCGAATATGGGCTCACGCTCTCTTCATTTGATGTGGAAGTAAAAACGGAAAACGGCTGGCAGGTGATTGCTCACTCAGATAATCCCGGCTATGCACAGGTATCCTTGTCTTTTGCGCCGCAGAGCGAACGTTTCCGTCTGCATTTTACCACTCTGCAGCGCGGAGATAAGCTGAGCATCCGTGAGATGCGTGTTTATACGGAAGGCGAACTGGACGAAGCACTGGTACACAATTGGCTGCCCGCTCCTGACAAGGCAGATATTCTTTTCCTGGTCGCACACCCTGATGATGAACTTCTCTGGTTTGGCGGAGCTATCCCCGACAGTGTGGATCGCGGAAAAAGCGTTCAGGTGGTTTACTTGACCTGTGCTGACAAACAGCGGCGCTTGGAACTGCTCAACGGACTGTGGCGCTGCGGTGTCCGTACTTATCCGGAGATTGGAAATTTCCGTGATTTCAAAGGCAAACAGGAAAAGATCCTCGACTCCTGGGGCCGTAAGACAGTAAGGGCATGGATCGTTACCGCGATCCGCCGTTATAAGCCTGAAGTCATTGTTACTCATGATCTGAAAGGTGAATACGGTCATCCACAGCATATCGTATGCTCTAAACTGCTTGAAGAGTGCGTTACCCTTGCCGCTGATCCTTCATACCGGCCGGATACAGGCGAAGCTTGGCAGGTAAAAAAAGTTTATCGTCATCTTGGTACTACGCCAACAACAAAACTTGATTGGGACCAGCCGCTATCCTCTTTCAATGGTGAAACAGGAATCGAGATTGCCCGCGCTGCTATGGAATTCCATGTTTCTCAGATATCGAGATGGAAGGTAGCTGCTGCCGGTGATCAGTACGACAGCACGCTGTATACTCTGATTTACTCAACTGTAGGCGAAGACACAACTGGAAATGATCTGTTTGAACATATCGATTAATTGACTTCTATTTACCTCGTGACCATTCACGAGGTTTTTCATATATTTCGACGCTTTTTTACGCTTCTGTGTTGTACAGTACAAAACGTGTATGATATAATCGCTTCACAAGCAAGTATTCGGGAGGAATACGGTATGCTTCGTCATATCGGCATTGCCGGACAAGTGCGCAACCTGTATGGCTGGCGCGAGGAACACCAAAGAGGCCGCATGATCATCCTGCTGGATGCACTGCTCACGGCCGTATTTAATGTTTTTATCACCGGCATCTTTTATACCGGCTTTCTCACCATGTATGAGATTGATCTGGTCAGCGTAGGCATCATTACATTCATTCCGCCGTTGGCCAGTACTTTCCATATGTTTTCTCCTATGATCCTGGAACGCATCCGCCGTCGGAAACCGGTGCTGATTGCTGCCAAGATCTATTTTTATTCCATGTATATCATTGCCACAAACCTGATGCCGCTCGTTGTGACTGATCCGCATCAGCGTGTAATCTGGTTCTGTATTATTCTTTTCCTCGCTTATGCGGTTTATTCGCTGTTCAGTGACGGTTTTACTCCCTGGTTTTACAATTTCTATCCATCGGAACCCAAGGATCGTGCAGCTTTTATAAGCTATAATCAGATCTTCAGTTCCGCGACATCAAGTGCAGTTCTTCTGCTGACCGGCTTGCTGGTGACTGCGGTAGGTTCACGGCAGAATACTTTTATTCTTGTCTTCCGCTATTTTGCCTTCGTACTTGTATTGGTGGATGTTTTTTTCCAGGCACATGCTAAAGAATATCCATACCCGGTGCGTGCAAAACGGATCAATCTGCGTGAGGTCTTCACATTATCAAGACAGCATAAGAAGTTTATGGCCTGTCTGTACCTGATGTTTATCTGGAACTATATCAGTAACCTGAATAATGGCTTATGGAATTATTACCTGCTTAATACCGTTCATTTTCCATACAGCACCATTTCTACAGCAAGCGCTCTGTACCCGCTGATCCTGTTTACTGTCTCGCCGATGTGGCGCCGCATCCTCGCACGCCAGAGTTGGATCCGCACCTTTGCGATCGGCGTACTTATCTGGGTTCCCACTGAAATCTATTTCTTCTTCCTTTCGCCTGCTACCAAGTGGATGTATTATCCTGGCGCACTGGCTCAGCACTTTCTCAGCGTTGGTCTGAATCTGAGCTATGCCAACGTTTTCTATATGAACCTGCCGAAGGAAAATGCCAGCACACATACAAGTTTCCAGGCGTTGTTCTGCAATCTCTGCGCTTTCCTGGGCCTTATGACAGGGACACTGCTGTGCAACTGGATCGGAGACTGGACCTGGCAAATAGGTGCCATTACAATCACAGCTGTGCAATATACCACGATCCTGCGTGCTGTCTTCATGCTGCCGCTGGGCTTATATCTCATGAAACACTGGCGTAACTTCACTCCTGAAAGCGAGATTGAAGCCGTAGAACTTCAGCAAAAGAAGCCGAACGTTCGTAAATAATTTCTATTGCATAGTTCGGATTAATGTGCTATAATGCCTTTTTGGAAGAATAGCTTGCCAAGGAGGCATTTTTTATGGAAAAGTTTAAGCGAAACGAACGTCTGGCTGTCATGGCACAGGTACTGACCAGTGCTCCGAACCGAATATTTACCTTATCCCATTTTTGTGAAATGTTCGGTGCAGCCAAAAGCACGGTAAGCGAAGATACTGCTATCCTGGCTGAAACGATGAAGAAATTCGGCCTGGGAACACTGGAGACCGTGACAGGAGCTGCAGGCGGAATGCGCTATCGTCCCATGCTGCAGCAAGGAGCTGGCCGTCGTTTCGTAGAAGAAGTCTGCGAGATGCTGCGGGCTCCCGGACGCATGCTTCCTGGCGGCTATCTGTATTTTTCCGATATACTCAGCGATCCTCAGCTCGTTGCTTCTATGGGTCGTCTGTTCGCTGCTGATTTTTATGATTCCGGCGCTGATTTTGTACTTACAATGGAGACCAAAGGTATCCCGGTAGCCATGATGACAGCAGAAGCACTGCATCTGCCGCTGGTCATTGCACGTCACAGCAGCAAAGTGTATGAAGGCAGCGCTGTTAACATCAATTATGTATCTGGTGGCGGACGCATTGAGACCATGAGTCTTTCCCGTCGCGCAGTACGCGAAGGCAGTACTGCTCTAATCGTAGATGATTTCATGCGTGATGGCGGCACAGCTCGCGGCATGCTTTCCCTTCTTAGCGAATTCAATGTTCACTGCTGCGGTGCCTGCTTCGTATTTGCCACAGAAAAGAGCAGTGTTTCCCTGCCTGTACCTACCCATGCATTAATGCTTCTCGACGAGATCCGCATTGATGAACCATTGCAGGTACGCCCTGCAGACTGGATTATCTGATGAAGCTGCTGATTGGTCTGGGTAACCCAGGTGCTGAATATGCACAAACACGCCATAATGCGGGCTTTGAGGCAATCGATCGCCTGGCTGCGCGCCTCGAGATATCTGCATTTCGTTCCAGAGTGCGGGCGCTGGTCGCAGATGCACGCATCAATGATGAGCGTATCGTTCTGATCAAGCCACAGACTTTTATGAACCTCTCAGGCGACTGTGTCGCTGAAGCTATGCGCTGGTATAAGGTCGGGCCACAGGATACTCTGATTCTGGCTGACGATATCGATCTTCCGCTTGGTACACTGCGCGTACGACCTTTCGGTGGAGCAGGCACTCATAATGGCTGGCGTGATATTCTGCTTAAGACAGGCAGTGACCGCTTTCCCCGCGTACGCATAGGCACTGGTGCAAAACCGCCGGAGTGGGACCTGGCTGACTGGGTTCTGTCTCGCTATACACCTGAAGAACGTAAGATCATGGAATCTGCTTTCGACCGTGCTGCTTCCGCCGCAGAAAGTTTTGTGATTCGCGGCATTGAGGAGACCATGAATGTATACAACCGTAAAGAGTAACCCAGTATAAGAACAGAAAATATAACTTTATTACCCTCCATCCGGAGGGTTCATTTTTCTGAAAAGATTCTCAGTAATGGTCAATGAAGTAATTATCGGAAACATCTGCAACCTATATGCCATGATAACAAACACAGATAAAGCATTCTGATGTATTCGCTTGCATATTTATTTTTCGCGTGCTATGATATGGTCTAATCCATGAAGGGAGGGTTACCTAATGCGCAAGAAAATGAACGCCTATACTTTAGCCTTTATCGGCGTGATGGCGGCCATCGTCTATGTAGTAACTATGTTCCGCTTTCCATTGTTAGGCAGTAAAGTTCACTTTGCCAATGCCATGTGCCTCTTGGGTGGCATGCTGTTCGGACCTCTGTATGGCGGACTGGCTTCCGGTATCGGCAGTGCACTGTATGATTTGACAATGTACAATGAAGGTATTGTTAACTTGTTAATCACTTTTGTCAGTAAGTTTGCAATGGCTTGGGTTTGCGGCTGTATCGTGTGGCATCGTGGAGAACGTGATGAGAATTTATTCCGCTCAATCATTGCGGCAATTGCCGGTGCATTGACTTATGTTGCTCTGTATATGCTCAAAACCTTTATTTTTCAGAAATTTGTCTATGCTTTTCCAATGGAAACAGTATGGGCAACAATGCTTAGTAAATTCATTCCTTCCATTATCAATGCTGCAGTAGCTGTAGTAGCTGCACCTATTCTGTTTAAGGCTGTAATGCCTGCTCTTCGACAACTTCTCAATAAAGAATGATTTTACCCATACTCTCTTAATTTAAGAGTAACACAAGAGCCCTTGGATCATTGCTTTGACCCAAGGGCTCTTGTATTAATTACGTTGTCTATTACTTGAAGTATACAGTGGTGTTGGCGACAGCCATGATCGTCATCAGGATGCCATTGATGAAAGCAGGCGTCCAGATGTTACCAGTGCGCTTATACAGGGCACGGCTGATGCAGGCCGCAATAGCCAGCGTGGGAACCATAGCCACCAGTACGATACCGGACAGAGCAGCTCCGGGATAAGCAGCAATGCCAGTGGAGAACAAGGTAACATACTGATAAACCAACCACAGGATGATACCACCCGCATTCAGCGCAACCGCCAGCAGATAACCCCATACACCCTTCAGACCATTGGTATTGATTGTAATGGAAATGGTGCTGATAATGTAGAACAGTACGAAAGTGGGCAGATATTTGAGGATTGCAGGAATGATATTGGCATCAAAAGTCTTGAAAGCAAACGTCCAGATACGGAAGTCAGTTTTGAAGATCAGATCAACCAGGAACAGCAGAGCATAACCAATTACTACAGTAACAATTGCTGTAAGCAGGCCGCCAATGATTGCAGTAGGTTTCAGGGATACACCATAATTGGCAAGCTTAGCACCATCATTAGCCTTGAAAGCAACATATACAGTGCTTACTACCAGCAATGCCATCAGTGCACATCCCAGAGTCCAGTATGCAACATCATTGATCACGGGAGCAACCCAATAGCTTCCGCTGTACAGACTGCTCTTGAGCATTACAGCCAGACCAGCACCAGCTATTGCAGCAATAATACCGCCAACAAGAACCTTCTTTCCATTGTTCTTAATACCAACAATGGCCAGGACCAAAGCGATTGCTGCAACAACGATAGATGCCCAGAACAGAATATTCTTGTTAGTTGCATTGCCATCATAGAGACCGTTGAAGAACAGGCCAGGCAGCAGAATAGCCACAACCAGAATAATGGCAGTAATCGCCTTAATGCCACCCTTGGCAGCGGGCAGGACCGGAACTTCGCCAGTCTTAGCCATCTTGAAAACGGGCAGTTCGATCAGGAAGAGAGCGATTGCGATAATGAACAGTACGAAGCCCAGAAGAGCTACACATTCAAAAGCTTCTTTCAGCTGCCAGATCTGGCTTGTAGGAGCAAGTTCCTTAGCACCAGTCTTGAATGCAGCAAAAGCAGTGGTGTAGAATTCTACAGCATTGGCAGTAGTAGTCTTGCTGAAATGATTCCACGGATGGGTCTGTGCAGGCTCATAAATGATACGATGACCGCCATCACTTGTTTCGTACCAGGTGTTGGCCTTTGCAGCTTCAGTCTGCTGCAGGAAAGTCATACCATCAGGCGTAGATACGTAATCCTTCTTGCGTACAGTTCCAGCAGGATCATCTGGCGCATTGAAGAAGAACTCATCATATTGTGCAGCGACTTTACCAAGGAAACGAGCACCACCAGCAGCATCAAATGCAGCTGCGGTTACACCAAAGATACCAGAGTAGCTGAAATCGCTACCTTCGGTCAGGTTGGCATAAATCTTACGATAACCGTTTGTTGCAAAGTCACGCTCGTCATTAGCAACAGCAATTGTACTGGAGAAACCACCCATGCTGTGGCCGGTAATACCAATGATGCCGTTTCCGGCTTCATCCTTAAGTACATAGGGCTGTTCGTACATATACTGTACGGCATCATACATGGAGTTGAGCCAGAAAGGAGCCCAAGTCTTCAGAAAATCACCATATGCAGCGAAATTCTCATAGATTGTATCATTGATATCGCTATGGCCATGATCATACATGTCCAGTGCGAGTACAACATAACCACGACGAGAAAGCTCAATAGCATTGGCATCCTGCATTTCTGCGCTGTTCAGATAGCCGTGAGTCACAATCACCGTAGGACGGGGATCAGACGCAGAGGCGCCCTTAGGCATGTACAGCAAGCCGTTCAGCGTGCCGTTAGCGGTCTCGAATTCGATGCGGGAGACCTTGGTTCCCCAGAAATTGGTGTTGAAGAGATTTGCCAGAAGACTGCCACACAGAACAATCACCAGCGCACAAATCAACAGCCGGATGGGGAGTTTTTTCTTGTTCATAAGATACATCCATCCTTTCTTTTTTAAAACGGTATGATTTATCACCCGTTTTAGCAGTCCAGTTTAGCACATCTTTATTGTTTATGCAATCTATTTATATTATAAAACGAATTTATATTATTATGGAAGTTTGTTAGTAACAACAAACTATTTTATTTTTTCCTTTTTAAGGTATCGTTTACAGACCTTTGAAACTATGCTATAATTCAATTGTGATGAACTGCTATTTGTGGGGATAACACAGGGGAAAACAATGGGATTGTTTTTTCAGTCCGCCTTTTTTCTTGTTTTTTCTTCCACAAACCGGGGATACTCTCGATGGGGATATTGTGGATAAGTACTATTTCTAACAAATAAAGACGATTCTGTACTTTGATACTCTCCACAAATTTCTCAAATCATCCTGAAAGAAACCTGAAAGATCTTCTTCTAATAATTTGAAGATCCGTAACTAACTGATCTTTCCACTATTCTTTCAAAAGCTATCCCGCTGTTATCCACATGTGAAAAAGCTAAAAACCTTTGAATTATATAGGGTTTCACGCTTATCCACTTTATCCACAATTCCTACTACTACGACGATAAATATTTATTTCTACAGCAACTATCAAAAGGACGTGATGACATGCATTTTTCCGTTAACGCTTCTGATATCAATGCAGGCATGAGTCTGGTTTCCCATGCCCTTACTGCTCGCCCGATGCGACAGATTTATGATGGCGTTTTGATCGAATCCGCCGAGAATGGGATTTTTCTAACCTGCACCGATGGCGAGATGACAATTCGTACAAGAGTCAATGCTATGGTAGTAGAGGAAGGCGTATCCGTTATGCCTGCCAGGTTGTTTGGGGAACTGCTGCGTAAACTGAGCGGAGAAATCGATATTGAGATTGATCACCGGTTCCGTGCAGAAATTCGGGCTCAGGGCAGCAATACTAGTATGATGGGTACTGATGCCAGTGAATTCCCTGATGTACAGGAAGTACAACAGCCTGAATTCTCAGTAGAAATGCCGCAAAATAAGCTGCGTGATGCTGTCAGCCGCATTCTATTTGCAGTTTCTACAGATGAAACACGCCGCATCCTGACTGGATGTTTAATGGAAGTATATTCGAATGAAATGCGTTTTGTTGGTTTGGATGGTTTCCGTTTGGCACTTCAGCGTGTCGAAGGTGAATATTCCATTCCTGCTGGGCGTGAATTTGTATCAGCTGTGGTTCCCGGAAGAATCCTTGGTGAATTTTCACGTATGCTGGGAGATAGTGAAGAGCCAGCTCGAGTTGTGTGCGGACGCAACCGTTTTTCTCTTACATTTGATAATACCGAATGTTTTACGAGCTTGCTGACTGGTGAGTATATAAATTATAAGCAGATTCTTCCTACAACATGGACCAGTGAAGTAAAACTTCGCCGTGATGATTTTATCAGCGCTATCGAACGTGCATCTCTGATGGCGCGCGAAGGGAAAAACAATCTGCTGCGTCTCTCGTTGAACGATCATCAGATGACTATTACAGCGAATGCCGAAATGGGCGCTGCTTTGGAAACAATTCCTGTCAGCTATTCTGCAGATGAATTTAAGATTGCTTTCAATGCACGCTATCTGTTTGATGTAATCCGCAATGTATTTACAGAAGAAATGTGCATGCGTTTTAACAGTAGCGTATCTCCCTGCACAATCGCTCCGATTAACGGGAATCAGTATACCTATCTTGTACTGCCGGTACGAGTGTTGGATAACTGATAATCAAATTAACGATTCCTGCCTTCGGGCAGGTTTTTTTATTTTTTGGAATATCATCTTTGGTTATTTTTCTTCATAATATTACTATAGTAAATGGCAAAAGCATAAAAAAGGTACAGATATTCGATAATCAATAAATATTTTTTTCAAAAGCATTGACAAACTTTACAATGCATGTTATTCTATCATCGTTGTTAGCACTCTTATAGTGCGAGTGCTAACAAGAAAGAAAGGGGGGTTGATGATGGACGTTGATGCGCGGAAGTTGCGGATATTACAGGCCATCATTGAGGATTATATCCTTAGCAACACCCCTGTCGGTAGTCGTACGCTGAGTAAGACCAGTGGGCTTGGAGTATCCAGTGCCACCATCCGCAATGAGATGGCCGATCTTACCGAGATGGGTTATCTGATGCAGCCGCACGTATCGGCGGGTCGTGTGCCAAGCGAGAAAGCGTATCGTCTCTATGTTACGCATCTGATGCCGGAAGGCCTTACTGACGCTGAACGGGAGCGCGCCCGTACTTTCTTCACCAGCCGTATACACGATATGGAAGACCTGCTTGCCCAGGGTGCTGAAGTAATCAGTGAGCTGACACATTACACTGCATTAGTGCTGACTCCTCGGCAGAGCGATTTGAAAGTCAGCCGTGTGCAGTTAGTACCGGTAGGAGAAGGACGTGCGCTGCTGGTGATCGTTACTGACAGCGGCATCATCCGTGATACGGTACTGAGAGTCAGTGGACGGCTAGACGATACTTCCCTATATACCATTGGCCGGATGTTGAGTGAACGTCTTCAGGGATTGACGTTGCGTCAAGTGCGTGAACTGTTGTATGGCTATGCTGCCCATTCTGATGCGGATGCTAGAGTGCTCAGTGGTATAGCCGACTTGGCCGGTCAGATGGAAAAACAGACCGAGAGCGACCGAGTGACTGTGGGCGGTGCTCACTGCATCCTGTATTATCCCGAGTACGCGGAAGTCAGCCGTGCACGCGCATTCATGGCTGAGCTGGAAGACCGTGACTGCCTGATCAGTCTCATGCGGCAGTGTGAAGGACAGCCTAGTGTTCTGATCGGTGCGGAAACAGGTATTCCTGCATTTTCTGACTGCTCGGTGATTACTGCACCTTACCGTGTGGGACACGGACACACAGGTGCAATCGGTATCATAGGTCCTACGCGTATGCCCTATGCGCATATGACCGAGCTGATGACCTTGCTGGGCGAGGCTCTCAGTGAAATGCTTTCATGACCCGGAGGAATAAGATGAGCAAGAAGAAGGACGTACCGCAGAGCGAAGAAGCACTGCAGCCGGAAACTGTACCGGCAGAAAATGAACAGGCAGAAGAAACAAACATTGCTGACGATATTGCGGAACTGCGTACTCAGCTGGAAGAAGCTGTTAAGCAGCGTGAAGAGTACCTGAATCTGGCCCAGCGCGTACAGGCGGATTTCGAAAACTTCCGTCGCCGCAATAGCGGTGTCCGCGCTGAAGCATATGAAGACGGTGCGCGGGCTTTTATCAAGACTATACTGCCGGTAATAGACAACTTGGAGCGTGCACTGGCTGCAGAAAGCAACGATCAAGCGCTGAAAGAAGGAGTTACACTGGTTTATCGCCAGCTGAGCGATGTGCTTGAAAAGCGCGGCGTTACAGTAATCGACCGTACCGGAGAGAAATTTGATCCCGCATTGGAAAATGCTGTAATGCAGGGCACTGCTGATGAAGGCGAGCCCGGAACAGTATGTGCTGTACTACAGAAAGGCTATCGCATGGGAGACTTTGTTCTGCGTCATGCTATGGTCAAGGTAGTAGCGGAGTAAAAAAACGACACTCACACGTAAGTGTGTTTCCATAAAATAACTGCTGAAAAGAAAACGGAGGAAATTATTATGAGTAAGATCATCGGTATCGACCTGGGTACTACCAACAGCTGTGTTGCCGTCATGGAGGGCGGCGAACCTACCGTTATCGCGAATTCTGAAGGCGCACGCACTACACCGTCTGTAGTTGCTTTCACCAAGGAAGGCGAGCGTCTGGTAGGCCAGATCGCAAAGCGTCAGGCTATCACGAACCCTGACCGCACTATCTCTTCTATCAAGCGCCAGATGGGTACCAACTATCATGTATCCATTGATGGCAAAAACTACAACCCGCAGGAAATCAGCGCCATGATCCTGCAGAAGCTGAAGGCTGATGCCGAAAGCTATCCGGGTGAGACCGTGACACAGGCTGTCATCACTGTTCCCGCTTACTTCAGTGACAGTCAGCGCCAGGCTACTAAGGATGCCGGACGTATTGCTGGCCTGGAAGTACTGCGCATCATCAACGAGCCTACTGCAGCCTCTCTGGCCTACGGCCTGGACAAGGAAGAAGCTCATAAGATCCTGGTTTACGACCTGGGCGGCGGTACATTTGATGTCAGCCTGCTGGAGATCGGCGATGGTGTATTCGAAGTTCTGGCTACCAATGGTGATACTCGTCTGGGCGGCGATGACTTTGATAACCGCATCATTGATTATGTAGCAGATGCCTTCCAGAAAGAGAATGGCATTGACCTGAAAAAGGATCGTATGGCTTACCAGCGTCTGAAGGAAGCTGCCGAAAAAGCTAAGATCGAACTGTCCGGTGTTATGAGTGCAAACATTAATCTGCCCTTCATTACTGCTGACGCTACCGGTCCTAAGCATCTTGACATGACCCTGACCCGCGCTAAGTTTAATGAGCTGACTGCTGACCTGGTTGAAAAGACCATTACTCCTCTTCAGAATGCTCTGCGTGATGCTGGCCTGAGTGCTTCTCAGATTGATAAGGTTATCCTCGTAGGCGGTTCTACCCGTATTCCTGCTGTTCAGGAAGCTGTCAAGCGCGTAACTGGCAAAGAGCCCTTCAAGGGCATCAACCCTGACGAGTGCGTGGCTATCGGTGCTGCTATCCAGGCTGGTGTTCTGGGCGGCGAGGTCAAGGATGTTCTTCTGCTGGATGTTACTCCGCTGTCTCTGGGCCTTGAGACCGAAGGTCATATCTTCACCCGTCTGATCGACCGCAATACCACGATTCCTACCGAAAAGAGCCAGGTGTTCTCTACTGCTGCTGACGGACAGACTACTGTTGAGATCCATGTACTGCAGGGCGAGCGCCCCATGGCATATGACAACAAGACTTTGGGCCGCTTCCAGCTGACCGGTATTCCCGCTGCACCGCGTGGCGTGCCGCAGATTGAGGTTACCTTCCGCATTGATAAGAATGGTATCGTTTCTGTATCCGCCAAGGATAAGGGTACCGGTAATGAACAGAACATCACCATCACCAGCTCCACCAACATGAGCGAGGAAGAAATCCAGCAGCGTGTAAAGGAAGCTGAGCAATACGCTGAGCAGGACAAGAAGCGCAAGGAAGAGGTTGAGACCCTGAACCGTGCTGACAGCCTGACTTATGAGATGGAGAAGCAGCTCAAGGAAAACGGCGACAAGCTGTCTGCTGAAGACAAGGCTGCTGTTGAAAAGGAACTGGCTGATTTCAAGGCTGTACGCGAACGTAACAATGCCGATGAGATCAAGAATGCCATGGACGGCATGACCCAGCGTGTATATGCTATCTTTGGCAAGCTGTATCAGCAGCAGGGTGGCGCGCCTGATATGGGTGGTGCACCTGATATGGGCGGCCAGGCTGGCACGCAGAATGATGACGGCAGCTTCAATGCTGACGGCAGCGTACAATAAAAATGCTTCCGAATGAGAATGAGCGGCAGCCCATTCTCAGTGATTTCCGATTAATCAATGATGCTTTGCATCAGTTCCGGACAATGCGCAATGCGGAAAATTCCGCATTGCGCACTGCCGGTTAAGGTGATGAAAAAACATGGCAAACAAACGTGATTATTATGAGGTGCTGGGCGTAGATAAAAACGCTTCAGCGGAGGACATCAAGAAGGCCTATCGAAAGAAGGCTAAGGAATGTCACCCTGATCTGCATCCCAACGATAAGGAAGCTGAAGCCCGCTTCCGTGAGCTGAATGAGGCCAACGAGGTGCTATCTGATCCAGATAAGCGTGCCCGTTATGATCAATTTGGCTTTAATGATCCTATGAACGGCGGCGGTGGGTTTGACACCAGCGGCTTTGGCGGTTTCGGAGGGTTTGGTGATCTTGGGGACATCTTTTCACAGATGTTTGGCGGCGGCATGGGTTCTTCAAGGCGTGCCAACGCACCTCAGCAGGGCAACGATCTTCGTTATGACCTGCGCATCTCTTTTGAGGAAGCTGTGTTCGGCTGTGAGAAGTCTTTCGAATTCTATCGCAGCGAGCTGTGTGAAGATTGCCACGGCACTGGTGCGAAGCCGGGTACTCAGCCACAGACTTGTCCTACCTGTAAAGGTAGCGGCCAGGTACGTGTGCAGGGCGGCTTCATGACGACGATTCGTACTTGTCAGACATGTGGCGGTACTGGTAAGGTCATTAAGGACCGCTGCGTAAAATGTGGCGGTACTGGCAGAGTCAAGCGGAAGCGTACAGCGACTGTCAAGGTCCCGGCTGGTATTGATAACGGTCAGACTATCGTTATGAATGGTCAGGGAGAACCAGGTATTAATGGCGGACCTAATGGTGATCTTTATATCGTGATTACTGTACGGCCTCATAAACTGTTCCGTCGTGACGGTACAAACCTGTATCTTGATATGCCAATCAGTTTCCCCACTGCTGCATTGGGCGGTGAAATCGATATTCCGACGCTTAAGGGGACAGTAAAGTATACTGTACCGGAAGGTACGCAGAACGATACTGAGTTCCGCCTGCGCGGAAAAGGCGTACCGCAGGTACGAAGCAGCTATGTGGGTGATCTGATAGTGCGTGTACGTGTAGAAGTACCTACCCGGCTGAGCGATAAACAGAAGGAACTGCTGCGGCAGCTGGATGAAAGCAGTACTGGAAAAGAGTATAAAGAGCGAAAGTCCTTTTTGGATAAGATGAAAGGATTGTTCAATTGAGTCAATCAGAACGCCGTGCCTGAAGGCACGGCGTTTTGCAAAACTCGGATAAATAAGATATAATACAGACACGGATAATAAAGGGAGGCTGTATGCATGGACTGGATTGAAATTACAGTATCTACGAACAGCGAAGGCGCGGATATTGTATCTGAAGCCTTAATGCGCCAAGGTGCGGTAGGTACGCAGATTGTAGATCGAGCAGATGTGCCAGATCCTTCCAAACCAGTTGGATATTGGGAACTGATCGATCCTAAAATGATTGAGCAGATGCCTGAAGATGTGCAGGTGAAAGCCTGGTTTGAATCACTGGAAGCATTGCGCGGACTGGAAGCATGTCTGAATGCGCTGCCAAAACTGACAGGAATGGATCTGGGTACATTGACTGCCAGCACGCAGAATGTACATGAGCAGGATTGGGCAGAATGCTGGAAGCAGTACTATAAGCCTTTCCGTGCCGGAAAACGACTTGTGATAAAGCCAAGTTGGGAATCATGGGCAGCTGAAGAGGATGATCTGATCATCGAACTGGATCCTGGCATGGCATTTGGTACCGGTACTCATGAAACAACTGCCATGTGCGTAGAAATGATCGAAAAGCATTACCATGGCGGAAGCGTGCTGGATGTAGGCACGGGCAGCGGCATTCTGGCGATAGCTGCAGCAAGACTTGGCGCAAAACAGGTGCTGGGTGTGGATATTGATCCCATGGCTGTTCAGGTGGCTCGCGAGAACGTGGAAAAGAATAGCCTTCAGGATATCATTGATATCCGGGAGGGTGATTTGGTTGCTGGCCTGGATGATGTACGCTGTGATTTTGCGGTTGCGAATATTCTGGCGGATGTGATTGCCCTGCTGGCAGGGCCGCTAAAAAATCATCTTGCACCAGACGCGCTTTTCGTGTGCAGCGGTATTCTGCAGGAACGTGAAGAAGATGTACAGACAGTTCTGCGCGAGAATGGATATCAGGTGTTTGACCGGATGCAGAAGGGCGGATGGGTTGCTCTCGCTGCACGCGTGGGGTGAATCATGCATCGGTTTTTTGCAGATGAAAATGGAATAAAGAACGGTCTGGCACGTCTGGAAAGCGAGGATGCGGCACATGCTTTGCGTGTTCTGCGGCTCAGAAACGGAGACAGCATTCAGTTGTTCAGTGAAGGTGATGCGTTTTCAGCAGTTATTGAAGATATTACGGACGGTGTAACTGTACGTGTATTGAATAAGCTGAAAAGTCCTGAACCGACTTTGAGGGTAACGCTGTATCAGGGTGTGCCTAAAGGCGATAAAATGGAGTATATCGTGCAGAAATGCACTGAAGCGGGCGTGCAGCGCATTGTGCCGGTTAATATGCCGCGCTGTGTAGCACGGCTTGCATCAGACGATGACAAGAAGCGTGTACGATGGCAGCGCATTGCACGTGAAGCGGCTAAACAGGCTTTTCGAGCTGCGGTTCCAGAAATAGCACCTGCTATTCCTATTTCTGCATTACCTGATTTGCTTTCCAAGCATGAATTAGCGCTTGTGCCATGGGAAGAAGAGCAAAACGGCATATTACGAACATTGATCATACCTGGCATACAAGATCTGGCTATCGTGATTGGGCCTGAAGGCGGTATGAGCGAAGAAGATGTGGCACCGATGCTTGCTGCCGGAGCCAAAACGATTACATTGGGCCCGCGTATTTTCCGAACTGAAACTGCTGGATTGGCTGCTATTGTTGCTGCTATGACCCTGAGCGGAAACCTGGAATAAGTAATCAGATATATACTTGAAATGCAGGAAATAATGTATATATCCCGTTCTATAATTGAAAACTAACCGGGAGATGGAGAACAATGAAAAAACGGGTTTTCATGCTTCTGCTGGTGCTAGTAATATGTATGAGTGCTACTGTTGAAGCGGAAGATATTAAGGACAGGGAATTGTTTCCGTATTATGAAGCATATTCTGCTTATGCCGACTCTGGACGGTTTTGGATTGAAGTGCCAAATAGCTATGGGTATATTGATCAGTCTGACTGGTTTGGCTATCCCGGTATTCTCATAACGGATGGCAATATGGAGCATACTTGCCTGGTTTGTCAAATGGAAAACGGATATCGCAAACATCAGACCATGAGCCAGGCGAGACAAAGTAATGGATTTTACAAAGAAGGTAAATCTGTTACTGAAGGTAAAAGCACAGATGGCAGCAAGATCCTTGATAGCTATGAAATTAACGGACTACCTGCATGGCGGGTAGAGATGATAGATCAGGATTATGAAATGATCTGGCTGAAGGATGGCGAGGATCTTTATTACCTGATGTATCCTGTCTCAGATGCTGAATATGCAGATCAGATGCGCCGGATGGCGAATAGCTTTGTGGTTGTGGATTCACCTAACATGAAAGCGGCCCCGGAAACGGACTTTGAGTTTGTTATAACAGATGGTGCTGCAGCGATTACTGCGTATATTGGCAACGATTTTCACGTGCTGGTTCCCGATACGCTGGACGGAGCTCCTGTGCGAGAAATCGGGGAAACAGCATTCTATGAATCAGATGTGTTGGAAGTAGTTTTACCAGACAGTATTGAAGTGATAGGGCCGTTTGCCTTTTCCGGTTGTACACATATGGTACGTTTGCATTTGCCCTCTGCTTTGAAAGCAGTACCTTCAGGTATGCTTGAAAGCTGCTTCCGTCTGGACTGGCTGAATCTGGAACAAACGCAGATACAAACGATAGGAGCGGCTGCATTCTGGGGAGACCAGTATCTGGAGGAAATTGGTTTTCCGGATACACTGGAATCCATTGAACATGATAATTTTGTTATGTGTGACTATTTGGGATACTTCTCTGTTTCGGATACGTGTGTTGGATTTACTACTGATGCAGACGGTCAGGTATTGCTGTCCCGTGACGGCAAGACATTATTGCATGCAGGATGCTGGTTAGGCACAGATGGGGATGGGTATATTGTTCCAGATGGAGTGGAAATCATCAGAGGTTATGCCTTTGCAGAATCCATTAACCTGACAACAGTGACATTACCGGATTCTCTATGTGAAATCGGAGGCTGTGCATTCTTTAATACTGCTCTGAAAGAATTGCATATCCCAGCTGGAGTTGAGCGCATTGGGACAATGATCACTGATAAAGGACCGGGAACAGTAAATATTGGCAATGGAATAAAGACATATTTTGGTGCATCAGGAAGCGCCGCAGAAACGTTCTGCAAACAATTTGATCTGAATTTTGTTGAGGAAAAGCAGGAGATAGAAACTATAAAATGAAAAGAGTCGCCTTTCAGACACTGGGATGCAAGGTCAATCAGTATGACAGCCAAGCCATGCTGGAGCTTTTTGAAGCAGCTGGTTACGAAGCTTGTCATTTTGATGAAGTCTGCGATGTATACGTTGTGAATACCTGTACTGTCACAGGAACTGGCGACAAAAAAAGCCTGCAGGCAGCGCGGCGTGCGAGGCGGCTGAATCCGAATGCGGAGATCATACTTTGCGGTTGCCTGGCACAGCGCGACGGTGAAAAACTGCTGGAGACGACAGATGCGAGGCTAATCCTGGGGACTGCACGCCGGGCAGAAGTGGTTTCACTGCTTGAGAAGGCAGTAGCGGGAAATATACGTATCTGCGCTGTGACCGATGTGACTCGGACACCCTATGAACCGCTGTGGATCACGCGGCAGGAAGGACGTACACGTGCAGTACTCAAAATCCAGGAAGGCTGTGATCGGTATTGTACTTACTGCATTATTCCCTACGTCCGTGGCGGTATCCGCTCGAGAAGCATTGCAGATGCTGCAGCTGAGGCAGCTCATCTGGCACAGGCTGGATACCGCGAACTGGTATTGACAGGCATTCATCTGACCAGCTACGGCCGGGATTTCCATGATGGGACCGGATTGCTGGATATGATTAAGGCGCTACAGGAGATTCCGGGGGTAGAGCGTATCCGCCTGGGAAGTCTGGAACCGATCATTGCTACAGAGAAATTTGCTAATGCGCTTAGCAATATGGACAAAATATGTCCTCAGTTCCATCTGGCCTTGCAGAGCGGAAGCGATAGTGTGCTTCGCAGGATGCGACGGCGCTATGATACAGCTGCCTTCCGTGAAAGTGCTGCTGCACTGAGAGCAGCATTTCCGGGATGCGCGCTGACGACTGACGTATTGTGTGGATTTCCGGGTGAAACGGAAGAAGAACATGCAGATACGATGGCATTCTGCCGTGAGATAGCCTTTGCAAGGATGCACGTATTTCCGTATAGTGAGCGAACAGGGACTCCTGCAGCGGAAATGCCGGACAGTGTGCCTGTACACTTGCGGGAAGCGCGTGCTCGGCAGCTGATCGCTCTGGGACATGAAATGGCAGATGCTTACCGTCGCTCTCAACTGGGCAGTGTGCGCAATGTGCTGTTTGAGACTTGTGACGGCGTTATGAGTGTGGGATATACGCCCGAATACATGCGCTGTGAGGCTTCGGGGGCTTTATGCGGACAAACACTGCCAGTAACTCTGACTGGACTGGCCAGCGAAGGGTTTATCGGGGAAGTCGTAAAATAGTAACCAAGATGTGCATCAAAACAGACTTATAAATCGTTTTATAGATGAAAGGAGAAACAGAAAATGGATGACTGCATTTTCTGCCGCATTGCACGCGGCGAGATTCCCGCAACAAAGGTTTATGATGACGAATACGTGGTGGCATTCCGTGATATTAATCCGCTTGCTCCCAAGCATGTTGTGATCATTCCACGCCGACATGTGGATAGTCTTAATCAGCTGGATCGATTGAATGAGAACGAACAGCTGGCTCTGCTGCATGCCTGCCGTACGGTTGCACAGGCTGAAGGTATTACTGAAAGCGGATACCGTGTGGCTATCAATTGTGGTGATGACGCTGGCCAAACAGTGCATCATTTGCACGTACATGTGCTTGGTGGTGGAAAACTTTCCGTTAACATGGCGTAAGCCAAAAAGTCAAAAACCAGTTGACGTATAAGGCAATTTGCTATATAATACGTACACGGTCGCCATCCGCCGTGGATCACGGCGATTGCCAAGGCGAGATAGGCGAAGGGAGGGAAAACAAGTGTCTGAAGTCCGGGTCAAGGAAAACGAATCCTTGGAAAGCGCTCTTAAGCGTTTCAAGCGTCAATGTGCGCGCGCAGGCGTTATGGCCGAAGTGCGTAAGCGTGAGCATTATGAGAAGCCCAGCGTAAAGCGCAAGAAGAAGGCGGAGGCCGCGCGTAAGCGTCGCTATTAAGCCTCAAGAAAAAGAAGCTCCTGAGACGAGCTTCTTTTTTTATACCTTTGGGAAGGGAGTAGGAAGGATGTGCGCTCTTTGGTAACTGTATGTGTTATTTGCTCAGGGAAGCGGCCCTGCACTGCAGACCACGGTCAGGATAGTTGGTGATCAGGGTATCTGCACCTTCTGCAAGAACAGCGCGGAGGTCTTGCTCAGTATTGACTGTCCAGGTATTGATTTGGATTCCAGCACGATGAGCTATGGCACAGGTGCCTCCGGGGGTAATGACTTCAGAGAAGTGCGGATGAATAGCATCTACCCCCAGAGCTACAGCGTATGCCCAGGGACGGATCAAAGAAGCTTCATAAAGCAAACCGCAGTAAAGCTTTGGATCAATGTCCTTTACCCGGAGCATGCTCCGGTGATTGAAAGAGGAGAAAAGCACGCGGTCAAGCATGTTTTCTTTTGCAGCAAGCTCGATCGTCTTCTTTTCAAGTTCCGGATAGTCAATCAGGCTATTCTTCAACTCGATATTGATACGCAGACCGGTCGGCTCTAGCAGCTGGAAAACTTCCTGAAGAGTGGGGATGCGGGCATCCGAAAACTCCGGATGTGTTTTATTAAAGTGGAAGCGCTTGAGCTCGCTCAGCGTCAGATTCTTTACCCAACCTTCACCATCGGATACGCGCTCAATGGTTTCATCATGAGTGACTACCAGTTCACCGCTGCGGCAGATATGAACATCCAGTTCCACGCCGTCTGCTTTCATATCAGCTGCCATACGGAAGGCTTCAAGGGTATTTTCGGGCGCATATGCAGAGGCGCCGCGATGTGCGAAGATGTACTGTTCCATATTGTCTCCTTTACAGATTATTTCAAATATATGCCGTTCCCATAATAATGGAAACGGCACAGTTATTTTTTTGAATCAGATTAAATCATTTTGATGAACTTGGTCATGACATAACCTACATGGCCATTATAACGGACGTAACTCCAGTTTTTGCCGTAGGTCAGCACCTGCATATAGGCATTTTCGGGGATGACCAGAACACGTGCATAACCCATACCAGGGCCTTCGCGAAGGTTGAGGCCACCCTGCTCGGTAGAGACCTGAGCATACTTTTCACCAGCGGTGGGAATGGGTACCGTGGGAGTGGGTGTAACGGTAGGCACACCGGAACCCATAACCAGGAATTTGGTCATTACATAACCGACCATGCCGTTATAGCTTATATAGCACCAGTTGGTACCATAAGTAATCACGTCCACGATTTTTCCGGGAGGAATTAGGGTGATTCGGGCAGCCTTCTGATCGGGGGCCTTGCGGAGATTCAGCTTGCCGCTTGGAGTAGAGACAACAGCCTGATTGCCAGAGGGAACGGGCGGAGGAGTGACGCTGCCACCGCTACCGCCGCCAGTGGGCGTAGGTGTATCGGGGCCACTGGGCATGGAAGTTTCACCGGCCAGACGAACAAACTTGCTCATTACATAACCATAGTGGCCATTATACCAGGCGTAGCACCACTGCGTGCCATAGGTGATGACAGTGAAGCTGGCATCTTCTGGAATGCGGGTAATAATAGATGCAGAGGCGCTGGCAGTCTTGCGCATGTTCAGCTTGCCGCCCTGAGGCTTGGTATATACGAAAGCAGTAGTACCTTCAGGCGTTTCAGGAGCTGGTGACGGGGTGGGGCCACTGGGCGTGGTATCGGTAGGCGTAGGAGCGATGCCTAGCTTGACGAACTTGGTCATTACATAGCCGTAATAGCCGTTATACCAGACATAGCACCAGGTTCCACCATAGGTGACGACAGTCAGCGCAGCGTTTTCGGGAATGACAGTGATTCGTGTGGCATTGGTGCTGGGATTTTTACGCAGGTTGAGGCCGCCGCCTTTAGGCGCAGTATTAACCCAGCCAGTCTGTCCTTCGGGAGGAGTCAAAGGCGGAGGAGTAATGCTACCACCACCGGTAGGACCGGGCGTGACATCGGCGGGAGGAGTGACCTCGGCGCCTGTAACGGTGATAGTGCAGGTGGCAGAGTGACCGCTGCCATCAGCCGCGGTAGCGGTGATGATACAGGTGCCGGCTTTCCAGGTACTGACTACACCATTGTTGACAGTAGCAATGGTCTTATCCGACGTGGTCCAATTGACTGACTTGTTGGTAGCACTGTCAGGTGTGACAGTAGCGATCAGGGTCAGGGTTTTTCCAGTCTCCAGGCCGGCGCTGTTCTGAGACAGGGAGATGCTGGTAACCGGAGTACCTACGGTAACAGTGCAGGTAGCAATTACAGCGGGATTATCGACAGATACGGCGGTAATAACAGCAACGCCCTCATTCTGGCCGATGACCAGGCCGGTATTGGATACAACGGCAACGCTGGTGTTGCTGCTGGTATAGGTTACATTTTTATTGGTAGCATCCGAGGGCGTGAATACAGGTGTCAATGTCGCACTGCCGCTCGGGGCCAGAGATACGGAAGCGGGAGATAGGGTCAGACCTGTTACAGACTGAGTAACGATCACAGCACAGGTAGCCGTGACGCCGCTGCCATCAGCTGCAGTAGCAGTGATGGTGCAGGTGCCGGCCTTCACGCCAGTGATCAGTCCACCGGCGGAGACAGACGCAATCGTTGAATCACTGCTCGTATAGGTAACATTCTTGTTGGCGGCGCCAGCAGGCTCAACAGTTGCGACCAGTTGCTCTGTGCTGCCTACACGCAGGGTGACGGCGCTCTTATCAAGATTGATTTTGGTCACTTTGACCGTTTCTGGCGCTACATAGGAAATCAGCGTGCGCGTATAGGAACCGTCATCATTGACATGCACCGAAGCGGACAGAGAAGCGGTGCTCTCTGCGCCGTCAGCATCCTTGGCCTTGACAGTAACGGTAAAGTTGTGGTCACCGGCAGCCAGTGCCATAGGGAGGGTGACCTTACCGACTGGCGCGGTGCCACTCAGTGCACCCACCGTATAGGTCAAGGTATATGGTTCCTTGCCATACTGTGCACCCATGCTGAAAGAGATGCCAGTGGGCTGTAAACCATCATCTGTCACCTGGAAATTATAGCAATAGGCGCGCAGGGCAGGATCTGCTACTGCTGCAGGCATGATTGCTGCCAGTAACAGTAGGCATAGCATCAGGGATAAAAAGCGTTTCATTGTTTTCATACTGCCGACCATCCTTTTTGATTATCCGCATACGAAAAAAGCGCAGTATTTTTCATCCTTTATTATATGCTTTTCACTGCGGGCGTTTCAAGGCAATGATGTAACAATTATGCTTCGTATTGTTACAGAACGATGAAACTTTCCAAGATATGGTGTTTTTTACTTTGTCATAGGGATTTGTTTGCTTTTGCGGATGAAATGTAATAAAACTGCATATAATGCAGCACACATATATATTTCGGCTTTATTAATATTCCTGCATCAATTATTTTGTATTGATTATGCAGATGAATATCTTGTAATTATAAGAAAACGAAGCCGGACACGGCACAATAGCCGTATCCGGGCATGCTATAAGCGAGAAATACACTTAATCAGTCGTTGTCGAGTGCTTCAAGGCCTTTACGGGCTTCAGGCTTACTGTCACCGTGCATTACGAAGAGCATAGTAATGAAGGCAAGTGCAACAAATACTGTAGCATATGGGAACAGAGTTGTCATTCCGGCCCTGTCCATCAGCATGCCGCTCAGGTATGGTGTTACAGTCTGCGCTGCCATACTGGCAGTATAGTAATACCCGGTATAACGTCCTATATCGCTGCCACGGCACATTTCAACGACCATGGGGAAGCTGTTTACATTAATAGTAGCCCATGCAATTCCAGCCAGTGCAAACATGAGGTTCATCAGTAAGGTGCTGCTGCCTGCACGCAGGAAAGAAGCAATGCCGAAGGCGGCCGCAAGCATAACAACACCGGCCAGGATCGTCTTTTTACGGCCAACGCGGCTGGCAATGATACCTACTGGCAGATAACTGATGATAGCGGCAGCTTGGGCAATGATCAGAGTCATATTGAAGTCACGGGAAAGTACCTTACCGGCATATACACTGTACTTACTGGTAACAGCGTTATAACCCATGAACCACAGCACGATGGAGAGGAGCAGGAAAATCAGACTACGGCGCTCTGCGCTTCCCAGCTTTTGCTTGTTGCCGGAAACATCGTCTTCTTTTTCTTCAATGCCGTATTTTTGACTTTCTTCATGCATTTCACGTGCCCATTTGGGCTCGCGTACTGTCAGCAGGAAAATGCCCAAAGAAATCAGCATCAGCCCAGATACGATAATGAAGAATTTGAGATAGGGCATGAGTGCATTTCTGGCGGAGCCTGTTGCGAACATCATTCCAAGCCCTAAAATGATTATACCGCCTGCACTGCCCATAAGGTTAATGATAGCATTGGCTTTGCTGCGAAGAGGTTTCATTGTGACATCAGGCATTAGCGCCACTGCAGGGCTGCGGAAGATGGCCATGCTGATGAGCAGCAAGAGCAGGACTGCGATGAAAAGAATCAGCGGCCGCGGATTCTGCGAAGTGATATCATGGGCATAGGCCTGACGTGCTGGAGCAACGTAGCTCAAATAATCTGCATCGTCCAGCTTGATGGATGAGAACTGTTCACGGGAAATGGCTTTTATACCTTCAGGCGCTTCATCGGCAAGGACAAAGCGCTCACCTTCGGGCGTCATCAGGTCGCCTGTATAGGAATGATCATATAGCGTCTGCATTGTTTCGGGTGTATCCATACCTTGGATTGCAGACAGATTTTTCAACTGTTTGCCGTCAACAAAACCCAGAACTGCTAACAATACAGCAGCACACAATGTTCCAATCAGTATGAAGGGGGTGCGGCGTCCGAGACGACTTCCGCATTTATCGGAGATCGCACCGAACAGGGGCAGCATAAACAGTGCCAGAACGTTGTCTAGCGCCATTATGATACCGCTGTTTGCTTGTGACATGCCAAACTTATCGGTCAGGATTTTGGGAATCAGGCTGTCATATGCCTGCCAGAAGGCGCAGATAAGAAAAAAAGCAAAGCCAACGAGGAGTGTACGCCGATAGGATAGCTTCACAGTAATCCCTCCAAATATTGGAAATATTGCCATTATTGTACGCTTATTACTACACTATTGCAAGTAGAACGCATCGTGACAAACGATATCTTTCATGCTATACTGAGCCTTGAATTTAGCCAATAAAGGAGCATGTGAGGAGGCTGTTTTATGATCAGACAATCGGCATTTACAGAAAATGCATATATGCTCAAGGGCGGACTGCACTGCCATACCACGCGTTCCGACGGAAAAGGCACGCCTGAAGCAGTCATTGCCCTGCATGAGGAGAATGGCTATGATTTCCTTGCACTGACTGATCATCGGATTTACAACTTTAAAAACTATCTTCCCAGCAGCCGTCTGACAATTATACCGGGCATGGAGATGGACTGGAATATTGCTCCTAAGCATCCGATTCATTGTTTTCATATCGTATTTCTTGGACGCGAAAAGCCCAATAATCCCTACGAACAGGACCAACGCTTTGAAGGTGGTATTGAGATCAGCGGCCAGGAAGAACTCCAACCGTATTTGGACCAGGCTCATGCAGACGGCCAACTGACATTTTATTGCCATCCACAGTGGAGCAGTACATTTGTTCGAGAGTTTGAGTGCTTGCAGGGTAATTTCGCCATGGAGCTCTGGAACAGCGGAAGCGTGCGTGGCTTTAATATTGATACAAATAACGGCTTCCTGTGGGATGAACTGTTAATGCAGGGAAAGCGTGTATATGGTGTCGCTGTAGATGATGGGCACAGTATGGAGGACCATTGTCATGGATGGGTTCGTGTGCGTGCAGAAAACAATGTGGATAGTATTCTTGCAGCATTAAAAGAGGGTTCCTTCTATGCTTCTTCGGGACCAGAGATATATGATTTCTATATTGATGATGACGGCTTCGGACATGTAGAATGTTCTCCTTGCCGTGAAATTCGATTTGTCTGTGCAACCCGCGCCATGCGCAGGCTCTTTGATGAGAGCGGCAGTATGACCAGCGGAATGATGCCGACGGCAGTGAATGAATTTTTCCCGTATCTGCGCGCAGAAGTCACCGATGCACAAGGGCATACAGCCTGGACAAATCCCATTTTCCTGCATGACGAGAAGTAATATACACTATAGGACAAGTTTTTGGGCTTTTTTTCAAAAAAGCCCGTTTTTTTCATAAAAATGGTAGAAAAAATGCAATTTTCCCATTGCAAAAACTGGACACATACTGTATAATCCCTTATTGGCACATCCTTGCGCCGCGTGATGCCGCGGCGCCATATGTCCATGAGGAGGTGAAAGTATGAACAAGTACGAACTGGTCTACGTCATTGACACCGCACTGGATGATGATGCTCGCAAGGTGGTTATCGACCGCTTCAACGGCATGATCGAACAGGAAGGCGGTAAGGTGCTGAAGGTGGATGAATGGGGCAAGCGCCGTCTGGCCTATCCCATCAACTACAAGACCGAAGGCTACTATGTATTGGTTAACTTCGAATCCGAGGCTACTCTGCCCCGTGAGATCGAGCGTACCATGCAGATCGCCGAGTCTATCCTTCGTTACCTGATCGTAAAGGTGGAGGAGAAGCGCAGCAACGTGAAGCCTCGTCCCGAGCGCAAGGCGCCCGAGGCCGAAGAGGAAATTCCTGCTGCCGAAGCGCTGGAAGCTGCTGAAGAAGCGCCCGTCGCTGAACCTACGGAAGAGTAAAGCAAGGAGGGAAAAGCATGAATAAGGTTTTCATAGTTGGGAACCTGACGCGCGACCCCGAATTGCGCACTGTCCGTGATGGCATTTCCGTTTGTTCGTTCACCGTGGCAGTAAATCGCCGCATCCGCAATGCGGAAGCTGGCCAGCCCGAAGCGGATTTCTTCCGCGTAACGGCTTGGCGCGGCTTGGGCGAGAATTGCTCCAGGTATCTGGCCAAGGGCCGCAAAGTTGCGGTTACTGGTAGCGTGTCTGTCAGCACCTATACTGGCAATGACGGCACGACCCGCGCCACCCTGGAAGTCACGGCAGACGATGTGGAGTTCCTGTCGCCTCGCGGCGAAGGCGGAGAAGTCCCCGCCACTCCGCGTCCGCAGGCTGCTCCCGTCGCCCCGCAAAGCAATGGCTTTGTTCAGGTGGACGACGACGAACTGCCCTTCTGATCAGAATAACGAGAATAGGAGGATCAAGATTCAATGTCTGAAGATCGTGGCGAAAGAAAAATGCGCCCGCGCGGCCATAAACCCCGCCGCAAGGTGTGTGATTTCTGCGTAAATAAGATCGCTTACATCGACTATAAGGACGTGAACCGCCTGCGCCGCTATGTCAACGAGCGCGGCAAGATCATGCCCCGCCGTATGACCGGCACCTGCGCAAAGCATCAGCGTCAGTTGTCCGAGGCCATCAAGCGCGCCCGTGCCATCGCGCTGCTGCCCTACACGGTCGAGTAAACGGAAAACAGAAAACGGTCACATCGCTCAATGAGCCTGATGTGGCCGTTTTTCAATGTAAAAACCGCGTCTGTGAATTTGACTCATAGCCGCGGTTTTTGTTAATCTGATATGAATAATTACCGTTTTATCGCAATTAAACGTGTTATTGGATGTTTCCGTATGCGGCAACTGCTTCATCAACAGTCATATATCCATTGCTTACCTGCCAGCCGGCCTTGCTGACTTGCGAGGAGGCCGCATCAGACAGACCGAGTTCAGATGTATTGATTAACTGCTGCGCATCGAGCTTTCCGAACGGTGCATACACACTGTCCAAGGACATATCTACACATGGAGTTACCATGCGTTTGGCCATAGCCATTTGATTCAGCTCGCTTGTGCTGGTCAGGAAACGCATGAATTCATTGGCCATAGTCAGATTTTTGCTGTTCTTATTGACTCCGAAGCCAATGGATATAGCATTGATAAAGTAGCCGCCTTTTTCGGTGGAAGGAACAGGGTGAAAACTATATTTGAATGGATGGGCGGTGAAAGCTTCAGACTTAGCTTCCCGTTTTTCGGTTCCGGAAACAGTGTTACCTGTAGCCAGCATCATTGGCACATCGCCTTCGAAGAAGCGCAGGATCACTGCATCATAGTTGTCTTTTAGTTCATTGCAGTTTTCGAGATTAATATAGCCATGCCCCACAAAATCAGCAGTTAGTTCAAGAGTGCTGCGCATATATTCCCCAGCTTCAGGTTTCATAGCGTTCATTGCACTGAGCACTGTTTCATTTCCCTGGACTTGGGCACAGAAGAAGGGATAAAACAGGGGATAAAGCAGATCGCTGCCTTTGTTATAACCCATGATTGGATTGGCGTAACCTGCTTTTTTAAAGGCTTCACAGGCGGAAAGAAGTTGTGCATAGGTTTGAGGAATGGCTATTTTTTCTTTAGTGAACAGATCTTCGTTTACCAACATTCCATAAGTTGTAGTATAAACTGGCACACTGAGAATGGCGCCTGCTTCATCTTTAGTGAGCAGATTGGGTCGAATACAGGAGAGATCAATGCCAAGTGCGGGATCGGCAAGATTTTCTGATGATTCGAAAATATTGGCGCCATCGGGCCAATCACCCATCCAAGGGTAGGTGAAAAAAATGTCTGGAGCTTCATTGCTGGACAATGCTGTAGACAGAATTCCACTAGAAGCTTTGCTGTAACCATCCATAAATGTGTAGTTTAATTGTACGTTGGGATAGTACTGAGCAAAACGGTTGAATTCTGTTTCCAGAGCCTCAAAATTATTATAGTGACCTACGACTGTAATTGAACAGGCCGTTTTAGAATCAAGCTTAGGCTTGAAACCAGTATTGCTTATTTGCGTATTTGTTGCGTCTTTAGCGCTGCATGCCGTAAGACATAAAACCAATGCCAGGAACATTGAGCTCAGAACCAGCCATTTTTTCGCCCTTTTCATCCCTTTGCTTCCTCCTTGATTTTTTGAATTTCTTTCAGAACCAGTTTCATGTCAACAGGCTTTGCAATATGACCATTCATTCCTGCAGCCAGGCATTCAGAAACATTTTCAGAGAATGCATCTGCTGTCATGGCAATGATTGGGATATGAGATGCCCAAGAATCGTCCAGTGCCCGAATTGCTTTTGTGGCTTCAATACCATTCATAACCGGCATCTGTATATCCATAAAGACCAGATCAAAAGCGCCATGCGGTGCGTTGGCTATGCGTTCCAATGCAAGCTTGCCATTCTCTGCCCGTTCAGTTTCTATACCATGCATTTGCAATAACATGGAGATGATTTCCCAGTTGATGTCATTGTCTTCTGCAACCAGGATATGCATCCCTGCTATATCTGTGTTGTTCTCTTCTTGACGGATCTGTGTGCTTTCATTTCCCAGGACTTCGTTGAGCTTGTTATATAGCGTGGACCGGAACAGTGGCTTGCTGATAAAACCGCTGACACCTGCTTCTTTAGCAGAATCTTCCAGATCGGACGAATCATAAGCAGAAATCAGAATGATAGGAACATTGTTGCCGATCTTGCTCCGAATCTGTCGGGCAGTTTCAATACCGTTCATGTCCGGCATTTTCCAGTCCAGAATAATGAGTTGGTAATCCTTCCGGGTTGTTGCCATATCTATGGCTTCTGTGCCGTTATGTGCAGTATCGGTTTCAACTCCAATTGAAAGTAGAGTATCTTTGGTGGTTTCTAGTAGAATTTCATCATCATCTGCAAGCAGAGCCTTGATAGGTGGCAAATACATTCTGTCTGACGACTTTTCAACAATTGGAATATCTAGCGTTATCGTAAAAGTGGTTCCTTTTCCTACTTCGCTTTGACAATCAATGGTGCCATGCATTAGATCGATCATCTGCTTGGTAATAGCCAGACCAAGGCCGGTTCCTTGAATAGAATTTACTCGGCTATCAGTCTGCCGTGAGAACGGCTGATACATTCGGGCCATAAATTCAGGAGTCATTCCAATACCTGTATCAGAAACAATATAGATCAGGCGTATTGTTTTTTCCGTTAAGCCGGGTTCTTCACGCAGTTCTATACAAACTCGTCCGCCAGGTTCAGTATATTTTATTGCGTTGGAAAGCAGATTGATAAAGATCTGATTGAGCCGCAGCTGATCTGCATAAAGGTACTCATGCTCAAAGCGATTGATACGGAAATTGAAATCAATGTTCTTTTCTTTTACCATGGGCTGAGAAATATTGACCAGATTTTCAGCGCATTCCACGATAGAGAAGGAGACAGGGCTTAAATTCAGTTTGCCGCTTTCCACCTTAGAAATGTCCAGAATGTCGTTGATCAGTGTCAGCAGATGATTGCTTGCTAGACTGATCTTGTGCAGATTTTCGCGCACGGCAGAAGTGTCTTCTACGTTCTTGCTTGCAATGGTTGTGAGCCCGATGATCGCATTCATCGGAGTACGGATATCATGGGACATTGTAGAAAGAAATTCCGTTTTAGCCTGATTTGCACGATCGGCAGATGCGACAGCGGCCTTCAATTGGCGGTTGAAGCTTATCATAGCTGTCAGATTGAAAACCAGCAGAAGCAACAAACCCGCAGCAATGATTCCTGCCAAGGTCCAGTTGATATCCAAGTGATCAAGTTCTGCTGCTGGAATCATTGTTACGATTGTCCAGTCATCTGTTGAATTAACGCGCGCATGAGCTATGAGACAGCGTTGTTTCATAGAATTTGTGATCTCAAGTATACCGGGTTCTCCCGACACGCTGTTTTTCATATTTTCCAGCATTGCGGGAGTGGTACTGTTATAAGACTGATAAAATTCATAAAAATTCGAATTTTTAAATGAATGGCCTTTGATAATATAGTCTCCTGCAGAATCGATTAATGAGATTTCAGCAGCCTTATATTCATCTGTCGGGAAAACCCATTTCTTCTCAAAAGACGATACCGGAACAACACGAAGAAGCACTGCAGATTGGGGCAGGCCTGTCTGCGCGTTATTCAGTGTAATAGGGCAGCAAAAGGCGATAGATTGAATGGCATTGACGGGGTTGGTATATGCCCGGGTCACATTGACCAAGTCGCTCTCTTCCCGCAGATACTCAAATCCTCTGCTGAAAGCGGAAATATTGCTGTAAGAGACCGAAAAATCATCTGATCCCGCATTTCTGGCTGTAGTGGATAATCCAGCCAGGCCTTGGTCTTCTTCAAACAAAATGTGGGCTGTAACATCAGGTACGGAAATAGATTTCCGGACAAAATCTATCGCTTCCTCAGCACTCATGGAGTTTATATCAATGTAGGTAGCCCAGCTATTGCAGATCTGCTGCTCACCCAAAAGATAATTGGTAGTCACGCTTTCCATGGCCACCGTCATGTTTTCAAATGCTTCTGTTTGGGCAGAAAATATCCTGTTCTGTTCACTGCTTACATAGAATACAGTTAAACCTAGGATAATCAATATGATCAATGCGTTTCCCAGGATCATTACGCTTTTTTTCAAATAATCACATCCTACGCAAATGTGTTTTTATGTGAGAGATGCAAAGGCTGATTGCTGAAATCATATAATAGATTCCACATCTTCCAATGCCTTCTCGGATACCGGTTTTAACTCGTGGACGCTTTCATAATGTCCACGATATTACAAGTGAGTATTGCTTGACAATCTACAATATATATATTATCACGAAAAAGCATGCGGTGCTATATCTTGGCATAACTATTTCATGCAGTTTTTGCAAGTCTTAGTTAGCGTTGTGTTACAGAATAATTAATGATGAATGAGGGCGTCTTTGGACAACCTATTTTCTCTGCTAATAGATTAGTGCTTGCAGAATAAAAAAGAATAGTTTAAGATGATGCTGGATGCCAGCGTATGAACAAATCGTATAATACAAGAAGGAGGATTACTATCAATGAAGAAGACAGCAGCTTTTTTATCTACCGTTGTTCTCATGATTGTTGTTCTTTTATGTCCCGCACTAAGTGAAGAAGTCAGATTCGTGACAGTTCAGGAATGGCTGGATGCAAAGGGCGAATGCGGAGACTGCATGCTGCTTCTGAAGATTCAGGAAGTGCTGAATCCGGTAGTGGCCATAGGTGCGGATGAAACAGGAACGATTAATCTGTATTCCGGCGGCGAAACCAGCATTATCATTGAATTCGGCAATGAAGAAAGAATGCTCACCGGATACTGGATAGTGATTGCTAATCCAAAGTACAATGTTTTTGAGGGTACGATTGAAATGGCGAACTGGTCTTTGCTTCGCCTGATGCCAGGAATAGAATGAATTCTAGGATATCTTCTACCCAATAGATGTAATGCTGTATAGAAAAGCCCCCGTTTCCAGTTTGAGCCGGAAACAGGGGCTTGTTTGGTAGATCTAAGATTCAGTTAAATCTTATTTCTT
>JAFYDF010000043.1 GCA_017544935.1 Clostridia bacterium | reverse complement strand
GATTTCTGCGCGCGTATTCAGCCGCAATGCTGCGCAGATCGGTTTGATGCATGCAGCCGGCGGTAAAAAGGTACGCACTCTGTCTATTCTCCCCGGCATCTCTCTGTAATATCCATTATTTCTGTTATTTTTCTATTGGAGGCAATCATGAAAATCGGCCTACTTTGCGCCATGAAATCAGAGCTGGGACAGCTTACACCCCATCTGCAGATCTCTCAAGAGACTACTGTCGGACGCATTACCGTCTTTGAAGGCGAGATTGACGGTCTACCCGTAGCCATTGCCGCCAGCGGAATCAGCAAAGTCAACGCAGCTGTCACGGCACAGATCCTTATCGACCGTTTTGATGTAACACATGTCATCATGGTTGGTGTAGCAGGCGGAATGGATCCAAAGCTGGGTATTCATGCGCTTGTCTTTTCCGAACGTCTGGCAGAGCATGACATCTGCAGTGATTTCTTTGTTGTTACCGAGGACGGTTGGATTCCGGCTGATGATGAGCTTGTAGCGGTATGCCGCCGTCTTGCTGAAGAGGGCAGATTCCTGTACCCTGCCTTCTTCGGTGCTATGGTCAGCGGTGAACAGTTTATTGCCGAAGAAGGTCGTCAGGAAATCATAGATGCCTGGCATCCGCTCAGTGTAGATATGGAGAGTGCGGCTGCCGCGCATGCATGCTATTTGAATGGCGTTCCTTTCCTGGCGATCCGTGCTATCAGTGATACAGCTGAGAGCGGTCCGGAGGCATTTGAAGTCAATGAGATCAGTGCAGCCGACGCCGCTGCTTCTGCAGCAAGAGAAGTGCTGAAAGCATTGGCAAAAGGCAATTGTTTCGGTATTGCCTGATACTTCTGTCTGCATACCAAAAGAGAGGCCCTGCAATCACGGAGCAAGCCTCTCAAAAAACATTATACTGTAATAGATGGCACCTGTCTTCGGACTGGTGTTTTCTATTGCTTCAAGAATGATCTGATCAATGTCTCAGCTTCCATTTCGGGTTCTCCCCGCATATTCAACCAGTGGATTCCGGCATCACGGCGGAACCAAGTCATCTGACGCTTCGCAAAGCGCTTGATGGCACGACTCAGTTCTTCAAGCATTTCCTCACGTGTCCCACCGACCCCCAGAAGATACCGGCTGATATATCGGTATTCCAGTCCAAGCCTATCCAGGAAATCTGTGCTGACCCCGTTATCCAGCAGTCCCTGGACTTCCTCGATCATGCCTTCCTTGACGCGCCGTTCCAGACGCTCATCAATGCGCTTGCACAATGTTGGCCTGTCCCAGGTTACACCCAGCTTCAGCACTTCATACCGTGGCTGGCGCCTATCCCCTGCCGTATCGCCGTCATGCAGCTTTTCCAGCCGGCGCATCACGCGGTTACGGTTCTGCGGATCGATCTGCGTATCAGGTTCTGCTTCCTGAAGCAGTTCGAACAGACGCTGTGTCGACAGCTCTTCCAGTTTCCTCCGATATTCAAGATCCGGCGCGATATTGCTCAGCACATAGCCATCGCACACAGCATCGACATACAGTCCAGTGCCGCCCACCAGAAATGGCACCTTCCCGCGTGCAGCAATATCGTCGATCGCTGCATAAGCCATTCGCTGGAAATCTGCCATAGTAAAGAAAGTGCCGGGGGCACACACGTCGATCAGATTGTGCGGAACACCCTGCATTTCATCCGGCGTGATTTTCCCGCTTCCCAGATCCAGTCCGCGATAAACCTGTCTGGAGTCTGCTGAAACGATTTCTCCGCCAAAGTTCCCTGCCAGCGTAACACCCAGGCCGCTCTTGCCTGAAGCATTGGTTCCTACTATGGCGATTAGCCTGTCCATCCTGTTTCTTCCCCGTTTTCAGACTTTTCCAGTGAAGCCCGGGCCTCATCGATATCATCGCTGATCCAAGGCACGAACTTCAGATCTTTTAATGCCTCGCGGCTTACCACGGTATCCGTGCCCAGACAGGCAGTACACCGGTATCCGCATTCCGGACAAACACAGACTTCTTTATCCTCAGCGTGCACCATGAACGCACCGCAATTGCTACATCCGCAGCGCATACAATCACTTCCCTGCTTTTTCTTTGTGTATTATACCGCAATTCAGTTTTTTCTGCTTGCCCATGCATGCATTTCGTGCGACAATATTCAGGTATCATTAATGGAAAGAGCATTAGCATGCAAAAACGACTGACAAAAAATGAAAAATGGGCGCTCCTGCCCATCATCTGGGCACTTGCATGGCCTACTATGCTGGAACAGGCGCTCGGTACTGCCGTGCAATATGTAGATCAGGCCATGGTCGGCCGGCTCGGTGCTGCAGCTACTGCCGCCGTCGGTGTTACCACCACTGTCAGCTGGATGATCGGCAGCACCGTCTCAGCACTCGGAATTGGCTTCCTGTCATTCATCGCCCAGGCATATGGTGCCAATGACAAGGCACGTGCTGCACGCGTTTCCTCTCAGGCTGTCCTGGCTGTGCTGATATCAGGCACCTTGTTCACCATACTCCCCCTGGCTCTGCATCGTCAGGTGCCTGTCTGGATGCAGGCGGATTCCGAAATCGCAGAGACTGCAGGAAAATACTTTTTTATCCTTTATACGCCCATGCTTCTGCGCGCCGCCAGCATCATCTTTGGCACGGCGCTCCGTGCCGCAGGGGATACGCGTACGCCTATGCGTGTCAGTCTGCTGATGAATGCTGTAAACGTAGTGCTCAACTATCTTCTCATCTATCCCACCCATGACATTTCCATAATTGGTGTCACAGTAACCGTTCCAGGTGCAGGCATGGGTGTTCTAGGTGCTGCACTCGCCAGTGCAGTTTCATATGCAATCGGCGGCATTGGCATCTCGATCGCACTCTGGCGCCATCCCGTCATCAGTCCGCGCGGCCAGCGGCTGCGGCCAGACTGGGAAGTACTCAGACCCTGCCTGAAGATTGCACTGCCATCTACACTCCAGCGTTTTGCCACTTCTTTTGGCTATGTGGCTTTTGCAGCCATGATCAATGCACTTGGAACGATTCCGCTTGCTGCACACAGTATTGCGAATACAGTTGAAAGCGCTTTCTATATTCCCGGATGGGGTATGCAGACTGCTGCTGCAACATTGACCGGCAATGCACTGGGTGCCAAAGACCGCCCGCGCATGCACAGTATGGCTCAGGTGCTCATCATACTGGAAGTAGCACTGATGGTCGTATCCGGAGCTCTGTTATTCATATTCGCTCCATCCATGATGCAGCTGTTTACACGCGATGCAGCAGTCATTGCTCTGGGTGCTACTGTTCTTCGCATGGTAGCTGTATCCGAACCATTTTATGGCGCTGCCATCATTCTCGAAGGCATGCTTCAGGGTGTTGGTGACACCGTAACGCCCTTTATTTTCAATGTGCTCGGCATGTGGGGCGTTCGCATTGCCGGGACTTTCATATGCACACGGCTCCTGCATCTTAGTCTGACTGCTGCCTGGGGATGCATGATCGCGCACAATATGCTTCTATTTATTCTGCTTGCACATCACTATCTGCGCGGAAAATGGAATCCCCTTGACCGAACTTCCAATATATAATCAGCAACAACAAAATCTCGCGCCGCCACAGCCGCCGCAGCATAGGTTGAACAACAGACAGGAAAGAAACGGATTCCGGCACAGGAAGTCCTGAATTCCGCCAAAGCTGACGCTCTGCTGACGGTACTGCTGTCCGCCCATGGTCAGCTGCTGCAAAAAAGAATAGTACTCCAGATTATTCGGGTCCATGTTGACGGCCTGCCGCGCAAAATTCAATGCGGCGATATCGTCCCCCAGGCCCTGGCGGCCGCGGGCATACAGATAGTACCATTCGGCATTGCGGTTCTCCATGGTTTCAAGTGCCTGGAGCGCCTCCTGCCATTTGTATTGCTGCAGCATCTGCCTTATATGGGAAAACTCCGGTGCCTGCTGCTGTGCCTGGCTGCTCCCGCCCCAGCCCTGGCTGTAACCGCCATATGAGTAGGAACTGCCATTTTTGCGCATTTCAACGATCTGCGTATACGCATCATTGATCTGCATCATTTTCTTTTCTGCCTCGGCAGAACCCCCGTTGCGGTCCGGATGATACTCTTTTGCCAAACGGCGGTATGCCGCTTTGACCTCAGCATCCGTAGCATTTGGGGAAACACCGAGCACCTGATAAGGATCGTTCATTCCTTCGGTCCCTTTCTTTTTTTCTGTATCGCAGCGTATCTGCCCCATACGCCTGAGTAAAGGATGTTGCGGATCAGCGCATCATCCTGTTCAATGGGCAAATCGTCATATGCACGGACACAGGCTGCCATTTCCATGGTCAGTATCTCCTCCATGCGTTCTTCATAGTCATCCTGTGCATGAAGCGACTTCAGCGGGTTAAACTGCCTATGCTTCAAGTCATGATCATAGTCTTCATAGGCGTCCATCAGGTAAACAAACTTGCCCAATGCGCCGCCCAGATTACACAAGTAGGGTGCAAAGGCATCCTCGCGCCACACAAAACATTCACCGAGCATCCGCCCCGACAGACGCGTGAGCGCATCCAGATCCTCCGATTCCTTGTTTTCGATCCTGGCAATCTCGCTCAGGCATTTCGCAACTGTTTCCGCCTGCCGAGGCCAGGTTTTTTTGACCTGTTCGTAAGCTTTCTTAAGAGCGCGCTTACCCACACGTCCGCGCATTGAGGCTTCGTCAGAAACATCATCCTCACACTTATGATAAGCCAGCAGAATATTCATGTCCGCCGCATAGTTCGTTCCCTCATGAAGAACTGCCATATGCTGGCGTGCAGGGTGCAGCGTGCAGCGCTCGTTCAGTACTGTCTCTGTCGGTTCATACAGCGCATTCAGAAGTAATGAAAGAAAGGTCATGTCATTGCTGAGCGTTGCACGTCCAGCACTGCCATAGTGTTCACCCAGTGTATGACACAAACCACAGTAAAACGCGCGGTATCTTTTTTTCTCTTCTTCGGTTAGTTTCGTTGGATTCACCGAAATATACCCAAACACGCGTTTCACCCCTTTCGTTTCCTCATGATTGTAAAAGCAGACATCATTTTTGTCAACGGTACGTATTCGCATTCATTTCCTGTTGACAAACCTCTGTTATATGTTACGATAACGACAGAGAGAGGAGTGTTTCCTATGCGTTTTATGGATCGTATCCGTCAAAGCTTATCCCGCGCACTGTATGGGCGTTATGGTTCTGACCAGCTCTCGCGTGTGATCCTGTATGTCAGTATTGGGCTGCTGTTTCTGGCCTATGCTACTGGAATTGGCCTGTTTATGACATTCTCATTCGCAGGCTATATCTGGGCAATCTTCCGTATTTTTTCCAAAAACAAGGAAGCCCGCGCCCGGGAAAATATGTTATATCTGCAGAAAACAGAAAAGCTTCGCACCGAGATCCGTCAGGCACGCGTGCGTTTTCGCAATCGTAAGCAGTATAAATATTTTAAATGTCCGCAATGCCGTGCCCGGCTGCGTCTGACACGCGGCTGCGGTGAAAAGACAGTCACTTGTCAATGCTGCGGGCACAAATTCACAATGCATGCTTAAGCCCTACTGCCTAAAGAAAACATATCATTATGAGCTTTGTATATCTGTCTGCCTTTGAGTTTCCAGATGCTGATCGGGAATTCGATTTCCGTCTGACTGTCAAGCGTACTTGCTATGACAGTTTCTATCCGTTCGGCATTCTGTCCTCCCGCGGCCTCAGCCGGCTTGAGTTTGAACCGGTTACTTTGCTGTACGGCGGAAACGGCAGCGGTAAAACAACGGCGATCAATATCATAGCCGATACGCTCGGGCTGACCCGCGGTGCATTGTACAACCGCAGTAATTTCTTTCCGGATTATACTCAATTGTGCCATTTTGAGCTCCGTAAACCTATCCCAGGCAAAAGCCGCGTCATCACCAGTGACGACGTGTTTGATTACATGATTGATATGCGTGCGATCAACGAAGGTCTGGATCAGCAGCGCGAAGATTTGTTTGAGGAATACCGCGATCTCAAGGATCCTAACAAAGAGCCTTTCCGACTGCAGAGTATTGACGATTATGAGCAGCTCAAAAAGGTCGTCACTGCACGCCGCCTGACACAGTCACGCTTTGTCCGTGCCGGGATGAAAAACAATATCCGTGAGCATTCCAATGGCGAGAATGCCTATTCATTCTTTACTGAAATGATCCGTGAAAATGGTTTATATCTGCTCGACGAACCGGAAAACAGCCTTTCCCCGGATAACCAGCAGCAGCTGACCAGCTTTCTGGAAGAGTCAGCGCGCTTCTACAGCTGTCAGTTCATTATTGCCACCCATTCACCTTTCCTGCTGGCCATGCACGGAGCTCGCATCTATGACCTCGACAGTAATCCAGCATGCATACGCAAATGGACCAATCTGGCCAACGTTCGCGCGTACTATGACTTTTTTAAACTGCACAATGCTGAATTCGAAAAGGGTGAATAGCCGTACCGAAAAAGTATCTTCAAAGATACATGTCCCAAATGGCGCTTTTACTCATTATGGATACTTGAAAGGGCTACAATATGGTAACTAATAAAAAAGGCATCATAGTCTGTGAACCGCTTCCCGTCAAGTAGACAGTGAAATAAAAAACAATACGGGAACAAGAAATCTCTGGTGACCAACAAAGGTTGCCAGAGACTTTCTTTAGTAAAAGCACGACAAATAGCACCCTGCTGGCATCCGGTCAAGAGCGTCGCAAGGGGCCTGCGGCCACCCT
>JAFYDF010000005.1 GCA_017544935.1 Clostridia bacterium | reverse complement strand
TTTTCAAAAGGATCGGCTTGTTGATCGTACCGAGCTCTTTCAACATGTCGAAATTCTGCATGTTCCTCGCGCCGACCTGAAGTATATCCACATCCTCGAAAAGCGGCAGGTCCGCTGCGCTCATGATCTCCGTAACTATGGGAAGGCCGGTTTCCGCCTTCGCGGCAAGCAGCAGTTTAATGCCATCTCCTCCGAGACCCTGGAAATCGTAGGGCGATGTGCGCGGCTTGAACGCTCCGCCTCTTAAGATCGAAGCTCCGGAAGCCTTTACAGCCTTTGCGACAGTAATGATCTGTTCTTCCGACTCAACGGAACAGGGACCGGCTATCATTGCGAAGTGTCCTCCTCCGATCTTCACGCCGCCGACCTCGACTATCGTGTCCTCGGGATGGAACTTCCTGTTGCAGCATTTGAATCTTTCGGAAACTCTTTTTGCGGAATCGACGATATCCAGGCTTTCCACAAGCTCAAGATCCACCTTGGCCGTATCGCCTATAAGTCCCAGCACGGTCGAACTCTCACCTACCGACACATGCACTCCCAGATTCATGCCTTTGAACCATTCTATCAGCTGATCCTGCCTTGCTTTGCTTACACCGTTCTTCAGTACTACGATCATCTGTCTGCCTCCTGATAATTAAATAATGCGGTACAGGACGTAACCTGTGCCGCATCTAAAGCTTAGTTGATATAAAATCCATGCATCACAAATTACCTTTACTCAGTTGGTCTCCGTAAAGTAAAAGTAAAAATAAAAATTTGCGTTGTATGAATTTCTCATTGATCTTCTGCTCCAAATGTATTTTCTAAGATTATATTCTCAGCAAAGAGCGTTGTCAACTATTTTATCTCGTCTTCCCAACTGCGCTGCCTCATGCGGTCTCCAGTAAAGGTCATGAGCAGGCCGACGGCAAGTACGCCAAAGGCAACGAGTTTGCCGGAAAGCTGACTGATGAACTGCAGCACACTGCCCAGCACCGGCACATGGAACCTTACGATGCCTTCGATCTGGTCATAGGATACGGGAAGCATGTCCTCCCTGTCGTTGGCGTCTCCTTTGGTTATGACTTCCCTGGCGGAGACATCATTGGAAACGACCCTGTGGGTCACAGTCGTTCCGTTCAGTTCATACATGATGATCTCACCCTGCTCCAGCTTCTCATAGGTACCGGAGGTGACTGCCACAAGGCTGCCGACCGGAATGGCCGGGGTCATGCTGCCGGTAATTATATTGGCTGTCTGCACACCAAAAAGCGGCAGCATCAGGGGTACCAGGCAGATGAGCATGGTCAGCACGATAATAATGATTCCAAGGGCTTTCAATAATGCCCCTAAAGGAGTTATCCGGCCGTGTTCTGATTTTTCGTTTTCGTTCATAATATTCCTTCCGGTCTTAAGCAGATCGCATCGAAGCGGCTGCTGTCCTTTTACAATTAAATTGGGACAAAGTGACTGGCACAATGTCCCAATTAGATCGTTTTCTTAAACCTGATAAAAGATATTTCTCAGCTTATGCGGCTGTGCCGTAGGTGCCGACTTCTGCTTCCTCTTCGGAAGGCTGGATCAGGATGCTGCCGTCAGCCAGTTCTATGATCTCGCCGAATACATGAGCACCTTTTTCTATGGTCAGAGATGACACGAGTGAAGTAGACGCTACATTCCATGTTCCTTTAACGTTGACATCTACAGTAGACTGGCCGTTATAGCTTACCATATTCAGTACATGTCCCATCAGATAGTATTCAATGATAGAGAACTTGGTGAACTGAACAGCGACTGCTTTGGATTCATCTTCAGTAACCAGTCCGTTTTCATCGAGGAATACATATTCCAAAGGCTCTGTGTCTTTGTAGTAGCCGCCCACTTTTGCGTGGTATTCATTGGCTTCTTCAATGGCCTTTACAACATCCTCTGCTGCTCTTCCGTTCAGCCAGATACCGTGAACATGAGATGCAAGAGCAATGTCGCCGGCGAGCTTCGCATCAGCTGCGATATTTACTGTCAGAGCATCGGCTGCCTGTCCGAAGTAACCGGTCGCATTGTAGATGTCGCCGGCGTAACTTCCATTTGCCAGGTTCAGCTCGACAGTATTGCTTTCGCCTTCAGCTTCAGAACTCTCTGCCGGGAATCCTGCTTCTTCGCTGAGGTAGGTTTCGAAAGGATCAGCTCCGCCTACGGTTTTTGCATCATTATCGATCATCTCGAGGATAATGCCGTTTGCCGGATTCAGCATTGAAGCTTCGACGTTAAAGGTCACATCGGCATCCTTGTATAAGAAGGTACTCTCTTCCGTGTTGACGGCCGTGCCTTTCAGTACATTGACGGTGCCGGCATCGTCAGCCATAAATCCGAATACAGAGTTAATGACTGCGGGAACCCGCTTTTCCGGAACGTATGTTCCAAGGGAATCACCTTTGGCATTCAGAGCTTTATAGGTCTTTCCTCTCTCCAGTTCTGAATATGTGATCTCACCTCCGCTGAGGATAGCCGCATAGGTAGCACCGTTGACGGTCACGCCATAGAGATGCTCCTGAGCGCCGCCGAATGCGGATGAAGCGAAACCTGAGCCGTAAGCATCCTCGTCATATCCCAGGATCTTCCAGCCGCTGTTCATGCCGCCGGCACTTTCCGGGACGATGTTCAGAGTTGAATCGTATACGTACAGATACGGTTCTTCGCAGTTATCGGAAGAGATCGCTCCGGATCCACCTGCTGATACAGTAGAGTCAGCCACGATAAGCGATGAGTTTTTGCCGAGAACATTCACGGCACGGACACCGCCCTGAACACCCAGTACCCAGGGAGCTGAGATCATCTTGGCATCATCGTCGGAATTACTGTATCCGACCCAGGAAGCGGTGAGAGGATCTTTGCCCATCGCCAGGATCTCGGAATTCTGGATGATCATAGAAGAATCCTCGATCACGGCGAAGGAACGTGCGAAACCTTCACTGTAGTATTCCATATCGTAGGCCGTTACTGCAGCGCCGTCTGCCGCGGTAATGGCGGCACCGGTGCCGGTTATATCCGATGCGATACGTCCGTCGGACTCATCCGTCAGATCCAGTTTGCCTTTAACAAAAGAATGTGTATCTTTTCCGGAAGCACGAACGGCGGTAAAGCCTTCGCCTGACACGGAGCTGTTAAGGGTTATGCTGGTCGCTCCGCCGGTCCAGTTGGAGTTGTCAGCATCGAGTTTTCCGTCTGTAATGGCATAGCCAACATATATATTTCCTTTATCCTGCGGCCTTGATGTATCGGAATTGTTGCTTTCAAAGGAAGATGCCTTCATGGTTTCGGTATTCTCTTCCTTCATGGAAGCCACAGGAGATGCAAATACGGTGGAAGCCGTGACCAGCACCATAAGTGCAGATATCAATAAAGCGCATACTTTTTTCATTGTCTACCTCCTGATCACGCCGGGTCAGCCAGAGCACCTACAAAGGCGGTAATTACATCACTCTTCTCTTTCCGCTCGTACTTGTATTCAAATGTCAGATGGTCATTCTTAATGCTGAATACATTACCTGTGCTGAAGTTTGCCAACGGGATATCCTGCTCATCGATCTCTTCTGTACCGTCAGCAGCTGAGCCACGACCTTCCTCTGCACCCGGAATAAAGAATCCGTACTGGTTTCCGGTCTGCTCATTATAGTATGCCAGCGGGACATCATTGTCACCTATTACAACCAGTTCTTCAGGTACAGGTGCCGGTGTCGGAGCCGGTGTCGGTGCTTCAGTCGGTACCGGTGCCGGTGTCGGTTCCGGTGTCGGTGCTACATACAGGTCATAAACGAATGTAAATACGTTATCTGCCTCATTTGCTGAAAGTGCACGGGACTGTGTCGTCTCTCTCGGAACATATCCTTCTACATACAGGTAGGATATTACCGCCATATCGCCGACGCTTCCGTAATAGGTAGTGCTGTTTGCGACCGGAGCTCCTCCGCCATCCACATAATTAATGGTATAGGCTACGGCACTTCCTTTCAGGCCATAGGATACAACGAAGTCCTGATCCTTGGTAACGGTGATGGTCCAGTTACCGGCACCGTCGGTAGTCAGATAGGGATCGGTAATGAAATCTGACGTATACTCGTTGTTATCCATGCCGCTGTCCTTGAGGCCTTTGGCATAATATCTGTCATCGTTTACTGCAGTGGGAACCACTGTATATGTGACCGTATCTCCGTATTTCAGACCGGTATGTACTTCTATTCCGCCGGTGCCTAAAGCTCCGGGGAGGATAGTGACCGTGTAGGTGGTCTCGTAACCCTCTGCGCGGGTTATATTGGCTGTTCCGAACACAGTAACCAGCATCATTACGGATGCAAGCATGATCACTATAGTCTTATTCAGCCAGCTTGCTGCTTTGTTCATATTACTTTTCCTCTCCCTTTCTGCTTACCGCAACTCTCCGAATAGCTATGATCAGCAACAGGATGCCTGCCGCACCAATAAGGATGTAGTAGATCAACGTGTTATTGGTATCACCGGTATTCGGTGTGACCGGCGGAGTCGGTGTACGAAGCTCGTCTTCCACTTCCACCGCAAAACTAAGCTGCAGTTCTGCCAGGGTATCCTGGTAGTTATTGTTCTGGGTCTCGCCGTCAAGTCCGACAACCAGTGTGACTACTCCTGAGCCGCCCTGATTCATATTGTCCAGAAGGAAATAATTTTCCAGAGCGTTCGTGGCTTCATGAAGACCTTCTCCCGCTTTCTGCTTCTCCTCGTCGGTCATCTCACCGCCGACGTCATTGCTGTCGAACAGGACCTTCACAGCACCTGAAGCCGATCTGTAGGTCAACCTATAGGAATAGGCGCCGCCGGCTGCGTTAGCGCTGGCATCTTCCAGAGACTCGAGTATCGTGTTGTTCATATACCAGTTAGTCAGTCCGGGATACTGATTGTTGACTGTAACCGTAAAGGTAGCATCATCGCCCGGCTGGAGATTTTTCAGAGTATCGCTCATGGCCCTTACGGAATGCAAACGATGGAACAGGACGTCGCACGTTTGCGGTCGGCAAAGAAAATCGACGCGGAAACGGC
>JAFYDF010000042.1 GCA_017544935.1 Clostridia bacterium | reverse complement strand
TCAAGAAAAACGCCCCTGGTACTGTGGGGCAAGTTCCTCCGCCTGTTCCGCTTAAGACTGAATGGGCCAATCTCCAGCAGTATATCATCTCTATCTTCCTGGGTCTGACAGTAGGTGCCAAGGCTTCTGCTGAAATGTTCCTGAGGGCAGAGACAATCAAGATCATTGTTCTCGGCGTCATCGCCTTCTCCATGGGTACAGCCGGCGGCGTGCTGCTTGGCAAGCTCATGTGCAAACTTGACGGCGGAAAGACAAATCCTCTTATCGGTGCCGCAGGTGTATCTGCAGTTCCGATGGCTGCACGTGTAGTTCAGAAGGAAGGCCAGAAATACAATCCTTCCAACTTCCTGCTCATGCATGCAATGGGACCGAACGTAGCTGGTGTTATCGGTTCAGCTGTCGCTGCCGGTATGCTGTTGCTGTTCTTCAAGTAATCATTATAAATAGCGTACGGTCCGGAATATCAGTTCTCTGGTCCGTGCGCTTTTTGTTTTCCCGGGAATGCCTGTCTTACCGGTTGCGGAAATGGGTTATGATTAAGACAGGAGAAATCACCCGTGGAATGTGAAAAGAGGTTTCAATGAACAGTTTTTATATCTCATTGTCGGCGGTGCTGCCAATGTTTGTGATGCTGGCTCTCGGGTTCTTCCTGAGAAGAACGGGAGTTGTTGACGAGAAAAGTCTTGGCGTCATCAACCGGCTGTGCTTCAAAGTGTTTCTGGCTGTCAATGTCTATTACAATATCTATAAGGTCAATATTGCCGAAGTGCTGGACTGGAAACTGCTGATTACCGCGGTGCTTTCCCAGTTTGTTATTCTCGGTCTGTCTGTTCTGTCATCTTCCGCTGTTGAAAAGGACAGAAAGAGAATGGGCGCTTTGGCGCATGGCATGTTTCATACCAATTTTGTCATCTTCGGCACGCTGATCGGAACCGCTTTATGCGGAGAGGACAATATCGGCGGTATTGTTCTTCTGATTGCCGTGATCGTGCCGCTGCAGAATGTACTTTCGGTTTTCCTTCTGGAATACTGCCGGCAAAGCAACGGGATTTCGATCGGCACCACAGTAATGAATGCTTTGAAAAATCCATATGTTATCGCCGCGGTTCTTGGTTTTCTGACCCAGCTGCTGCATATCCATTATCCGGAAATGATCGCAAATATATTCCGGGATCTGGGCAGATGCGGCACACCGCTGGCTTTGATTGCCATGGGAGGTCTGTTCAATCTTGCGTCAGTCTCCGAAAACACCAGGGACATAACCGCCGGATGTCTGGTCCGTCTGGTCATCATTCCGGCTTTGCTGATCCCGCTGACGGTGTGGCTTGGCTTCAGGGGCAGTGAACTGGTTGCCCTGATGTGTATCTTCTTTGCCCCATGCGCGACATCTTCATTCAATCTTGCCTGCGCGATGGATTCGGATGCCGATCTGACTTCCCAGCTGATTGTTTTTACTTCATTATTCTCGCTGGTTACGATATTCGTCTGGATCTTCACAGTCAGTTCTTTTGGTTTACTCTGACAACAAATGCAAAATTGGTATTAATCTTGTGCGATTCATATCATATAATGCATAAAAACATAGCGCAGATAATTACGCATGAATCAAGATATCAACGTTACAATATAGATACATGGAAAAGGAACTGAGTCCCTGTACAATGCATGAAGCGATTGAAACAAAGCGAATCGTTTTATACAATATTTATGTTATACATACCTGCGAAAAGGAGGTACATCAATGACTGTTCAAAGTGAAGTATATGTCATTATACTGCTGACAGTTATTCTGGGAATTGCGATCGTTGTAATCGGTAAGAAAGTTGAGAAAGCGGATCCGTTTGCTGAACCGCAGGGGATCCTGAAACCGGTCCTTCTGGGAATGACGACCGTATACAACTCAGTGAAGACCAATGTCGGCAAGGCGACAGCTGACAAGCTGACACCGTATATTACAGTACTGTGGGTATATATCTTCATGAGCAACACCGTCAGCCTGTTCGGACTGGAATCGCCGACGGCGAACCTGAGCGTTACATTGCTGCTGGCGTTTATTACCTGGGTCCTGATCCAGGTGACGGAACTGAAGTACGGCGGTCTTGGCGCGTATCTGCATGCCTTCATCGAACCGATCCCGCTGATGCTGCCGATGAACATTGTCGGCAAGTTCTCGACGATGTGTTCCATGGCGCTGCGTCTGTTCGGTAATATTACCTGCGGCGGTATCATGATGCAGCTGATCTACGCCGGAGCCCAGCTTGCTTCCAACGCACTTGCCGGGCTGGTAGGGGCTGAAGGAAGCGTATTCAACTTTATGGCGCCGGTGATCGCGCCGCTCCTGCATGCTTATTTCGATCTGTTTGCAGGATTTATTCAGACATTAGTATTTGTCACACTAACTATGGTATTAATCGGAAACGATATGCCTGATGAGGCGAAACAATAACTTCAAGGAGGAAAAGTTAAAATGGAGAGAGGTTTAGTCGCAATCGGAGCTGCTATGGCAGTATTTACAGGTTTCTTAACCGGTCTGGGTGAAGCAACAGTTGCTGCTCACGCCTGTGACGCTATCGGTAAGAATCCGGAAGCTGAAACAAAAGTACGTTCCACGATGATTCTTGGTATTGCTCTTTCTGAAACCTGTGCGATTTACGGACTGCTCGTTGCCATTCTGCTGATCTTCGTATACT
>JAFYDF010000041.1 GCA_017544935.1 Clostridia bacterium | reverse complement strand
TACGACATTCTGAAATAAACAGTCCGACAGTTTCCATATTCATATTCGTCACCTCCATGCTTTAGCATAGCATCCGCAGGCAATTATGTCTTTACCATAGATAGCGAACCATTGGACATTTGCCCAATGTCCGGCAAATCCCGATTTGTTTTAGTCATTATACTATTGCTGCCCGACGTAGTCAAACATCTGACTTTTGAAGCAAAAGGAGGCGCTTCCTTACGAAGTACCTCCTTCATACTGCTTCTTTTCTTTATGCGTTATCCCATCACTCGAGTTCAAATGCTCCTGTATAAAGTTGATAATACTGGCCTTTTTCGGCAATTAGCTGTTCGTGGCTGCCGCGTTCAATAATGCGGCCATGATCCAGAACCATGATCACATCGCTGTTCTGTACAGTAGACAGGCGGTGCGCGATCACAAACACAGTACGTCCCTGCATGAGCTGATCCATACCACGCTGCACCAAAGCTTCTGTACGGGTATCGATGGATGAAGTCGCTTCATCCAGGATCATGACAGGCGGATCGGCAACCGCTGCACGTGCAATAGAGATCAACTGGCGCTGACCCTGCGACAGACCGCTGCCATCTCCAGCCAGGAGCGTGTTATATCCATCCGGCAGACGTGTAATGAAATCATGCGCATTCGCGAGCTTTGCAGCCGCAATGCACTCTTCATCAGTCGCGTCCAGCTTACCATAGCGGATGTTTTCCATGACTGTACCGGTGAACAGGTTAACATCCTGCAGCACCACGCCCAATGAATGCCTCAGATCGCTCTTACGGATCTTGTTAATATTGATGCCGTCATAGCGAATCTTACCATCGGCAATATCATAGAAGCGGTTGATAAGGTTAGTGATCGTAGTCTTGCCTGCACCGGTCGCACCAACAAAAGCGACCTTCTGTCCGGGTTTAGCATACAATGTGATATCATGCAGCACTGGCTTGTCAGGCGTATAGGCAAAGTCTACCTCGTGCATCTCCACATCGCCGGCCAGGCGTGTGTAGGTCAGGCTGCCGTCCTTATGCGGATGCTTCCAGGCCCACATGCCCGTACGCTCACTGGTCTCTACAATCTGACCGTTCTCTTCCTTTGCATTGACGAGTGTCACATATCCCTCATCTTGCTCGGACTTTTCGTCCATCAGGCTGAAGATACGTTCGGCACCAGCCAGGGCCATGGCGATGAAGTTGATCTGCTGTGAGACCTGACTGATCGGGCGCATGAAGTTGCGGCTTAATGTAAGGAAAGCAGCAATCGCGCCAAGAGACAGCGTGCCGATGCCTGTCAGGGTCAGGTTTGGTACTCCGGCAATTGCCAGCGCTCCACCAACGATTGCGAGCAGCACATACCCGATATGTCCAAGGTTGTTGTTGACCGGGCCGAGAACGTTCGCGATTTTGTTCGCACTGGTAGCATTCTCGCACAGTTCATTGTTACGGCGATCAAACTCCTCTTTGGCCAGCGGTTCATGATTGAATACCTTGACGACCTTCTGGCCATTGATCATTTCTTCAATATACCCGTTCAGTGAAGCCAGGGACTTCTGCTGTTTTACGAAGAAACCAGCACTGCGCATGCCCATCTTCGCGCTGGCCGACAGCATAACGAAGGTAGCAAGAAGCATGACCAGAGTCATCCACACGCTGCAGATCAGCATGTTGATGAATATAACAAGCAGAGAGATCACTGAGGCAAACACCTGCGGCAGCGACTGGCTGACCATCTGGCGCAGCGTATCAGTATCATTGGTGTAAAAGCTCATTACCTCGCCGTGTGTATGCGAATCAAAATAGCGGATCGGTAGCGTCTGCATGTGTGCGAACATTTCATCGCGCACCTTTTTCAGTACGCTGTGTGAGACGACCGCCATCATCCTTGCCTGAATAAATACAGCGAAAATCGCCAGGAGATACAGTGCCGCCATGCGCATGATTGCCTTGAGCAGGCCAGAAAAGTCCGGTACAGCCGCCTGCAGGAGCGGGCCAATATAATCATCGATAACTGTACCCAGGAAAGTCGCGGCTTTCGCGGTCGCAACTGCGTCAAAGATGATACAGGCAAGCACGATGATCAGTCGCGGCCAGTAGGGCTTAAGATAAGAGAGCATACGTACCACGGTCTTCTTATTGATCGGCTGACGCGGCCCCATTGCCCTGGGGCCACCGCGCATGCCGCCACCCGGGCCGGGCCGTGCAGGCGCTCTGTCGTTATTCTTAGGCGCGTTACTCATCATCCTCGCCTCCCTTCGTCTGGGAATCATGTACTTCGCGGTAGATCTCACAGCGTTCCATCAGCTCTTCGTGCGTCCCATGGTCGACCATACGGCCGTCATCCAGAACCACGATCATGTCAGCATCCTTCACTGAGGAAACACGCTGTGCGATGATGATCTTTGTCGTGTCAGGAATATAACTGCGGAATCCCGCACGAATCAGCGCGTCCGTGCGTGTATCAACAGCGCTCGTGCTATCGTCCAGAATCAGGATCTTCGGCTTCTTCAGCAGCGCTCTAGCGATACACAGGCGTTGCTTCTGGCCACCGGAAACATTGGTGCCGCCCTGTTCGATCCAGGTATCGTACTTATCCGGCATATCCTGTATGAAACCGTCTGCCTGCGCAAGCCGGCAGGCTTCCACGATTTCTTCATCAGTGGCATTCTCGTTGCCCCAACGCAAGTTGTCCTTGATAGTGCCGCTGAACAGCTCGTTTTTCTGCAGCACCATGGCAACGCTGTCGCGCAGTGCAGTCAGGTCATAGGCACGCGCATCAACGCCGCCTACCTTGACCATGCCCGCAGTCGGGTCATACAGGCGCGGGATCAGCTGAACAAGCGAGGACTTGCCGCTGCCTGTACCACCCAGAATACCCACGACCATGCCGGAGCGGATATGCAGGTCTATATCACTCAGCGTATTTCGCTCACTGCGGCTCGCATAACTGAAATCCACATGATCGAAATCAATGGAGCCGTCAAGTACTTCTGTTACGGCCAGCGACGGTGAATTCACATCGCTCTTCTCGTCCAAAACTTCTACGATACGCTGTGCCGATGCGCGGGACATTGTGATCATCAGGAATACCATCGAGACCATCATTAGGCTGGAGAGAATCTGGATCACATAAGTGATCAGGCTCATCAGCTGGCCGGTCGTCATGCCGATATCCGGATTATTGCCAGAAGCAATGATAGCCTTTGCGCCCATCCAGGTAATCAGGAGCGTGCTGGTATAGATGCAGATCATCATTATCGGGGACATGAACGCCAGGTTCTTCTCCGCATGTGTGAAGTCCTTGAATATTTCACCGGATATGCCGTTGAATTTATTGACCTCGTAATCCTCGCGCACAAAGCTCTTGACCACACGTACGCCGCGCAGGTTTTCCTGCACAACATTGTTCAGCTTATCATAGGTCTTGAATACGCGGCGGAAAATCGGGTGTGTAAGTCGCATGATTGTGAAGATACCCAGTGCAAGAACCGGCAGCGTGTACAGGAACACCATCGAAATTCGGGCATTCACAGAGAATGCCATCACCATGGAAAATATCAGTGTCATCGGCGCGCGTACCGCAATGCGGATGATCATCTGAAACGCGTTCTGTACATTGTTGACGTCCGTTGTCAGACGCGTAATGATGGACGATGTGCTGAACTTGTCAATATTCGCAAATGAATAATCCTGAATGGTATAGTACATGTCGTGCCGCAGGTTCTTGGCAAAACCGGCAGAAGCTGTCGCAGCCATGCGTCCACCCATCACGCCAAAGAAAAGAGAGATAAACGCAGCAGCCAGCAGCAGCAGGCCATTCACCCAGATCTGGCTCATGTCCCCGCGCTCGATGCCACGGTCGATCAGCCAGCTCATGATCAACGGGATCAGCACTTCCATACCGACCTCGCCTACCATAAACAGCGGTGTGGCAATTGTCTGTTTTTTATACTGTCCGATACGGGCAGTCAGTTTCTTGATCATAGCGCTTCCTGCTCCTCGTTTTCTTCCTTCTCGCTCAGATTAGCATGCAGCCTGTCCAGAAAAGAGAACAGCATTTCAAGTTCCTCCGTGCTGAATCCCCGGCGCAGCATCTGTTCAAAGTGACGCCGATCTTCGTTCATCATCTGCGTCACTTCACGTGCTTTCCGGGTCAGCCTCAGTTGTTTCTTGCGCCTGTCCCCTTCCACGCTCAGCTGCTCTACCAGCCCTTTCTGGGCCATCAGGCTGACGACCTTGGAAGCGGTTGAACGCGTTATGCCAAAACGGCTCTCCAGATCATGCTGGTATACCACTTCCCCGCGCTCCTCGCGGCGTCCAATATAGCCAATGATCCAGCCGTTTGTTCCCGTAATTGCTTCCGTCTGGCGCTTGCCAGCCTGTCGCTCGAAATAGCGGCAGCTCAGATTAGACAGTCTGCGCAGCTCCGCACCGATATATCGTTCCATACACGCCTCCCTCTCCATTCACAAAGCGTCTGATTGTACGATGTACAACGTATTATAACGAGCTATTTTGTCGATGTCAAGCAGGAATGGGTGTTTGACGCGCGTGCGCGCGTGTGTTATATCATGACGTTATAGTCGAAATGTATTCGGCAGTGGTGTTTGACGCGCGTGCGCGCGTGTGTTATAATTTTAGTTCACTGATATTTCTTTGAAGTGTGAGGAAAACGCATGTCTTTTTTCGAATTACTGCTGCTCGCCGTCGGTCTGTCAATGGATGCCTTTTCTGTGTCCATCTGCAAAGGCCTGGCACTGCGCCGGATTACCGTAAAGAACGCCTGTGTCGTTGGCGCCTGGTTCGGCGGGTTTCAGTTTCTTATGCCCGTTCTGGGATGGCTGCTGGGCAGTCGTTTTGCATCATATATCAGCCGTTGGGATCACTGGATCATCTTTGCCCTGCTTCTGTTGATCGGCGGCAACATGATTCGCGAGGCCGCATGGGGCAAGGAAGAAGATAAAGCGGATGCACGGCTTTCCGTCCGCGCCATGTTGCCCCTTGCCATAGCAACCAGCATTGATGCGCTGGCCGCCGGTGTCACGTTTTCCCTTCTTGATATCCGTGTGATTCCAGCATCGGGCTTCATCGGTATCGTGACCTTTATTTTCTCTGCCGCGGGTGTAAAGATCGGTAGTCTTTTCGGACTCCGTTACGAGAAAAAGGCTGCTGTCTGCGGTGGTATCATTCTCATTCTTCTTGGCATAAAAATCCTGCTGGAGCATCTGGGAGTGCTCTAATTGTCCCTCTGTTGCCTTTCCTTTCCTTTTTGCATATAATAAGGAGGCCATCTGTGCGCCGTTTGCTTGTCCTAGCCGCTGTGCTTCTTCTTCTGGCTGTACCTGTACACGCCGAAGAGAAGATCATCACGCCTGCCTGGCCGGTACCGGATTATGTGACCTGGCTTCTGGATACAGCACGTGCTGAACTGGGTTATAAGGAAAGTTACAACGGTTATACGAAATACGGCGAATGGTCAGGCGATCCCTATGCTGAATGGTGTGCAGAATTCCTGTGCTGGTGTGTTGCGCAGGTCGATGCCGAGCACGGCATACAGTTGCTCACCCGTATTTATCCTCGTTATTCCGGTTCAAACACCGGCTTGAACTGGTTTCTGCGGGAAGGGCGCTTTGTATCCCGCAACGGTTATGTCGAAGGCTGGGGCACTCAATGGTACATCGGAGAGGAAGATCGCCTGCGTGCCGGTGATTATATCCCGCAACCCGGTGACTGGGTGTTTTACACATTCGACAGTCTCGGTGACACGGCCCATGTTGCCATGGTGGAATACTGTACGCGTGACGAAAAGGGAAATGTAACCGTGCATGTGATTGAAGGCAACCTGCCGGACCGCGTACAGCGGAACACACACGCGTTGAATGACTGGCGCGTCCTGGGCTATGGTACTGTCCGCGATATTGTCGACACCGTCATGACGGGTGGCTGCAAAGGAGTCAAGGTGCGTTTGCTGCAGATGCGTCTCAGTGCCATGGGATATTTGGATCCAACTCTTATTTCTGGCGAATATGGCCCGTCCACTGCTCAGGCGATCCGTGATTTTCAGGCAGCTACCGATAAAGTCCCCACAGGTATTGCCAATCATCACACACAGCTGACTCTGAATGAAATGTACTGGCAAGCCTATTGGCTCGACGACAGCAATTTCCGTGTTGTGTCCGATTAGACGGAGGCGTTTTCTACATGCGTGATCTTCTTTTGATTGTGAATCTGAACGACGCTGCCAGCACGGCAGTCGCGCGCTCTTTGCGCGCTGAACACATCTGCTGTCATATCGTCCCGCGTGATATTACGCCTGAAGAGGTCTCTGCCAGACAGCCATTGGGGCTCATACTGGCCGGAGATGTCAGCGGAAATGTTCCTGCGCCTATTCAAGGCGAGATTCTAAACGGTGAATGGCCGGTCCTCGCACTTGGCGATGCTGCAGCCATGCTCTGCTCACAGCTCGGCGGTGAAGCGCTCGAAACCGTTCTTTGCGGAACCATCGGAACAGTCACATTCTCCCCATGCGCATTGACAGAAGGCATGGAAGATTGTGAACGTGTACTGCATAATGCCCGGCGGCTACGTCTTCCAGACAGCTTTTCACCTTTTGCACTCTGTCAGGATGAGATCGTTGGTTTTCTCAGTGAATCTCTGCCATTTTATGGCTTGCAGTTCGGGCTTGAGCTGAATGACACTGACGGAATCCAGTTATTGATGAACTTTGCGCTTTCCGTGCGCCATTGCACACGATGGTGGGATTATGAAGCTTTCACCAAGGATGCTGTGGCTCGCATCCGGGAAGCCGTCGGAGACGGCCGTGCCGTATGCGCCATGACCGGCGGTCTGAACAGCGGCATCAGTGCCCTGCTCGCACACCGTGCACTTGGAGAACGCCTGCAGTGTATCTTTATTGACACAGGTTTGCTCAGGGAAAATGAAGCACGGGACTTCCTTGCTTTCTACCGTTCCCAGGCAGGCTTAAACATTATGCATGTATCTGCCCAGGAGCGGTTTGTCGAGGCGCTTTCCGGTATTGTCGATCCTGCACTCAAAAAACGTGTGATCGGTGAAACATTACAAAGCATTCTGGATGAAACTCTTGCCGGCATGGGGAAGTTTACTGCTGTCGTGCGCAGTGTAATCTGCAGTGATGTCCTGCGCGGTGTTGACTATCGTAACCGTCCAGGCATTCATGCCGATCTGCCCGTTATAGAACCACTTCGTGAGCTGTTTAAGGACGAGGTCCGCCTTGCCGGTGATTATCTGGGGATGCCGACAGAAGTGCTTCTGCGTCAGACCTTCCCTGGAAGTGGCCTGGCTTTACGCATACTCGGTGAAGTGACCCCTGCACGGCTGCAGACGCTCCGTGCGGCCGACCTGATCTTTACTACCGAAGCAAAGAATGCAGGTCAGAACCGTCGCCTGCGCCAGCATTTCGCAATTCTCAGCGCTCTGCCTGGAGACGATACACATGTAATGGTCATCCTGCGCGCCATCACTACTGGCGAAGCTGCGCGTCTGCCACACGAATTACTTGAAGAGATCACCACCCGCATCCTGCGCGAACGTCCCGAAGTTGCGCGTGTGGTCTATGACCTGTCACCCGTCTCTGCTGCTACTGGTGCTGAATGGCAGTAATAACAAGGATTCAAATAAAGGATAGATAACTCATGAAACTGATGCATCCAATCGCGCCCTATCGCGGCATCCCGCCCGAAGACTGTTTCGTGGCTGCCAATGACCAGATGCTCCAGATGGGAACAGGCTATGTGACGCCATTTTTTCAGCAGGAACTGTATCCGGAAGCTCCGCTTATGATCTATATGCATCTTGAAGCGCAGCCGGTGGTCCGCAGTGTTCTGCTAGGCGCGCTTATCGCGCGGGCTGAACAGATCCGCGCTAACAATCCTCAGGCTAAAGGACGTCTCTATACGCAGATTGCCCCGGATGACTGGGATCTGGCTAATTTCTATACTCGCTCCGGCTTTAAAGCTGATGACAGCGAGGATCTGTATCATCTTCCGCTTCCCAGCTGGCCTGCAAGGCCACCGGTGTTCTGCGAGTATGCATCAGTACCGCTTAAAACGCCTGATGAAGCGCAGGCATTTCTGAACCGTTCCAATGCTTATCGTATAGCCCCACTCGATGCCGGACTGCTTACTCAGTGTATGCAGATGGAGCATTTTCTGGCAGTAGGCTTCTATCGCGGTGCTCATCCTGTTTCTGAAATGCTTCTGACCGGGGAAGGGCAGTCGGTTACTCTCGTATCCCTTTATGTGCGTTCTGACTACAGACGTCAGGGCTTCGCCAAAGCTATTCTCGGTGCTGCTGCAGACATTCTCCGTCCTCGTGGAGTAACGCAGATTTCTGCGCGCGTATTCAGCCGCAATGCTGCGCAGATCGGTTTGATGCATGCAGCCGGCGGTAAAAAGGTACGCACTCTGTCTATTCTCCCCGGCATCTCTCTGTAATATCCATTATTTCTGTTATTTTTCTATTGGAG
>JAFYDF010000040.1 GCA_017544935.1 Clostridia bacterium | reverse complement strand
ATCCCTCGAAAGCGTGATATGCTGTTTCCGCCCTTCTAGGCAAGAAAGGAAATCAATATGAGCGAAAACTGCACACATGATTGCTCTACCTGTTCCAGTGCCTGTGCATCGCGCACGGCTCCTCAGGATCTGCATGAAAAACCCAACGAGTATACACATGTAAAAAAGGTAATCGGCGTCGTTTCAGGCAAGGGCGGTGTAGGAAAAAGCCTCGTCACAAGCTTGCTGGCAGTGCTGACGGCTCGTCAGGGCTACCAAACCGCTATACTTGATGCTGACATGACCGGCCCTTCCATTCCCCGTGCCTTTGGCATTCATGAACAGGCGCTATCGAGTGAAATCGGCATCCTGCCTGCCAGAAGCAAAACAGGCATCCGCATAATGTCTCTGAATCTGCTCCTGGAAAACGAAACGGACCCGGTCGTATGGCGCGGTCCGGTTATTGCCGGTGCTGTCAAGCAGTTCTGGACCGATGTAGCATGGGGCGATGTGGACTTCATGTTCGTCGATATGCCTCCTGGAACCGGCGATGTGCCCCTGACGGTCTTCCAATCCCTTCCCGTAGACGGCATCGTCGTAGTAGCTACCCCGCAGCAGCTGGTCGGCATGATCGTGGAAAAGGCTGTCAACATGGCTACCATGATGAACATACCAGTGCTCGCACTGGTAGAGAACATGTCCTCATTCCGCTGCCCTGATTGCGGGAGCGTACATGCAATTTTCGGTGAAAGCCGCGCTGATGATATTGCAAAGGCGCATGGCATTTCTCCTGTATGCCGTCTTCCCATCGATCCGAAGCTTGCCGCTGCAGTCGATGCAGGTGCCATTGAGCTTTGTGAAGAGAATGCCTTGGACACAATGGTAAAGAAGCTGGCAGACATGCTCCTGTAATTCTTGAGAATCCCGGAATTTCCGGGGTTTTTCTTTCATGCAAAGCTGATATTATCCGCAAAAAACAAGCATTGCCGAACAGCAGGATCATATAGTATAATAAAAATATGTATAATCATGATGACCTCAAACCAAAGGAGGAAACAATAATGACCATCAGCAAACAGCAGAATGGAAATGTTTTAACTCTTGCTCCTCAGGGCCGCTTGGACACAGTAACCTCGCCAGAGCTTGAAGCAGAGCTGAAGAATTCTCTGGACGGTGTGGAAAGCCTGGTCCTGGATTTGAGCGGCCTGGAATACATCTCCTCTGCCGGATTGCGTGTACTTCTCTCTGCGCATAAGACCATGAGCGTCCGGAGCGGTATGAAGGTGACCAATGCCGGCGAGATTGTCCGGGAAGTATTTGAAGTAACCGGTTTCTCCGATATACTCAATATCGAATAATGTCCTGAAATGTCGAAAGGGAGGACCGCATCATGAAAACAGACATTATCTATATTGATAATCAGGGAAACGGTTTTGACAATGTTATAAAAGATTTTCACAAGTTTGCCACATATATGGAGCTTGATAGCAAAGAGTCTCTCCGTCTCCAGCTTTGTGCCGAAGAAATGCTGAGCATGGTACGCAGTATTGCCGGTGATATGAAGGGCGCTTTCTGGATTGAGAGCAATGGCCAGTGCTGTGAGATGCACCTGTCCACCAAGACTGTTATGGACCAGGAAAAGCGCTATCTGCTGATTTCTGCTTCCTCTTCCCGCAGAAATGAAGCTGCCACAACTTTTTTAGGAAAGCTTCGCGACAGTTTTGAACGTGCCATGCTGGCAGATGTATCCCATACGGACGAAGTCCCACTGGATGTTATACGCGATATCAACTATCATCCCGAAAGCAATTCTGAATGGGATGGCTATGAGCGTTCCGTGCTGCGCAACGTAGCGGATGATATCAAGGTGTTCATCCGCGGCAGTAATGTGGAATTGATAGTAATGAAAAAGCTGAAAAGCTGAGTTTCTGAGTTTTCTGCTTATTAATGAACCGGGCTGGAACTTAATCTCCAGCCCGGTTCTGTTATTACCGTTTATTTATCAGTTCAGCTTCGCACCGCAATTGGGGCAGAAGTTGCCAGGATTCTCACCCAGTTCAGCGCCGCAGTTGGTGCAGTATGCAGCCTTAGCAGGCTCTTCAGGACGGGGGCTTCCGCATGTAGTGCAGAAGTTACCAGTATTGCCGGCATGGCCGTTCTCACAGGTCCAGCCTTCATCGCCGTCAGGTTCTCCACCCTGACCGTTATCAATAAGCGCGCCGCCGCCCAGCAGCTGCATAATTGCAGCGGCCTGCTCGGGCAGAGCAGTCTGCAGGTTGCCCATCACAGACATGAGACCATTCGTATAGACGTCATTCATGAGAGCGTTCATTGTTTCATCATCGGCGCTCAGTACATCGATCATGGTCAGGCCTTCCAGAGAAGGAACTTCATATTCATCAGTATAGAAGCTGTAAGCCACAATTCCTGCTACGTCATCATCCGTAATGCCCAGATCGATGCCTGCATTCACATAGATCTCCTCGTCGATGGTGCCGGCGTTCTCCGTTGACACCAGAGCGCTGAAGATAACATCCTGGCCCTGCGTATTCGCTTCTACAAACACAAAGCTCTGTTCTGCGCCGTCCTCATCAACGCCATAATCCACAGAGATATAGAGGACAACGTTCTCGGTATCTTCACCGGCAATCACAGCATCATAAACGCTCTGCCAATCCTCAGTGCCTTCCTTGCAGGTCACGATATAGATGTTAACTTCATTCTCGCCATTGTCTGTAACTCCCGTGCTGAAAGTCAGCAGCGCTTTGCCTGCCAGATCAACTTCAACGTAAACGCTGCCATCTTCTTGGTTATATACATCGATTGAAGCAAGCTGCTGTGCTTCACCGGCACGAAGCTGTGCCACGGCGGCTTTCATCTGCTCAATGAACTGCTCAGCAGTCATTTCCTGATCGGCGAGCATCTTGTTCAGGAGATCCTTCACAGGCTCGTCATCTGCCATACGGTTGGCGATGATTTCAATAACATCAGCTGCTTCGTTCGTTGTCAGAGCAAGCGACATATGAGTTCCGTCTTCGGAAACCTCGACTTTTTCGCCCAGTGTTTCCAGATAGGCGCTCAGATCAGCAGCATAACCTTCCACAGACCCTGCAAGGCCTGTCAGCAACTGCTCCAGTTCTTCAGGAGAAATCTGCTGGCCGCCCAGAGAAACGTTGGAATACTGCTGGATCAGCTGTTCGACTTCTTCAGCCTTTACGCGCAGAGCATAATTCGGGAACAGGCTGCTGGTCACAGCAACGCTGTCCTCAAGCGTAACCACGGAAAAATTGCACAGCGGGACGTCGTCATCACCGGCGACTACTGCACCGGTCACGAAACCGTTGGTGGCTACTACATCCACAGCACTCTTCTCAATCAGGTCCAGTACCAGGCTGGCGATAGTGTCAGAGCCCTCGCCCATAGAACCAGCCACATAGCTCTGGATGAAATCACGGTCCAGCGTCAGGTAGGCATACACTTCCCTTGCCGGAGCGACAGTGGTTTCTGCCAGGCCTGCAGTACAGGACAGTACCATCAGCGCTGCCATCAGTATTGCTAAAAACTTCTTCATTTGTTTTCCTCCTTATAAACGCATAAGCGTGGATAAACATGTAGATTATTATAACATACCCGTTATACTGCGTCAATCCTCCGTCCGTGGCAGGATTAACCCAGTCAAATGCGCAAGCATGCGCTGTACGAGTGCCTCGCGTTCCTGCTCCGAAAGCTCTGCCAGTGATACGGATCTGCCCTGTGCCTCTGTCTGCGCAATGAGCGAATCGGTACGCAGTTTCAGGGATGTGCGCACATACGCACCGCCCTTCTCCTGCCATACCGCCTCCAGATACCAGCGTGCCGGCTGGGTAGTTCCTTCTCCCGCGCGCGCAGTCAGAGTCAGTATCAGGGACTGTGCCATAAAGGATTGTCCTTCTGCCGGCTCTATCAGCAGGGTGAACGTACCGTTCTGCCGACGTATGGGTGTCTCTCCGCTGCGGTCCAGTGTCTGCGGTTCCAAAGACGCGAACAGCTGATAAGAGCCCATCCTCGTTTTTTCTCCATATGTAATCAGAAATTCTCCCTGCCATCCACTTTCCGCACTGCCTTCTGCAGTCAGGTGGAATTCAGGCTCTTCTTTTCCATAGGAAAGTTCAAGCTTTCCATCTGCCTGTGATACTTTCAGGGCATGGCCATCCGCCAGCGGCAAGGACAGGTCCATTGCCCGCAATTCTCCATTGGACCCATACCGACGTAACACCGTCAATTTCTCTTCGCCGGAAATGCTCAGCAACACTGGCTCAAAAAGGCGGATCATACCCGGTTCTAAATACAGCGCCTCTTCTTCTGTAAGCCGTTCACGCAGAAGATCCAGGAGTGCTTCATCAGCATAAACACCTCGCAGCATGGCCGCTGCTTCCTGTGCGCATTCGCTCATTGAAGCATTTGTCTCAGCCACAGTCTCCATCGACCCGTCTGTGCCGCGTATCAGCTTTAATGTTGTATGTGCCTGTAACCATGCTGAAAGTGCCGTTTCATGCGGCCGGAGCATAGTTGTTAGCTTTTCCTGCCATTCCGCGTCAGAAACGCCCTCCAAAGCACCACGCAGCGGATTCGGCCAGGTCTGATCACCCAGCAGATCACCAATCAGACCTGCATCACGCAAAAGCACTCCTGCCCAGGAAGATAATGTCAGGTATTTATTTCTGAGTAGTATTTCCGTGTCGCGCGGTGCAGTAAGCACCATATCGTCCAGCGCATCGCCCCACACCTGCCACTGATTACCGCGCCCGTTCACATGCATTGTCGACAGCTTATCCTTCTCGCGCTTCAGATACAGTGATAGCTGTGAATTCCCCAGTGTTTCACCGGCACGGCTTAATACGTAGGCGCTTTCCAATGAAAGCCCAGGTAGAATCGCTGCCAGAGTCTGCCATTGTAATTCGTCCGCAAAACTTGCCGGCTGCTCCGACAATTCTGCTGTCAGTTGCATACGCAGCGTGGAATTTGCGCTAGTTTGCCTTGCCATAATGGCAGCAATGCTTGATATACTGACGTCCTCCGCACAGGCTGGCAGCTCCAGCATCAGCAGGCACAACAGCACGCTTACAATTCTTCTCATCATTACTCCACCCCCTGGGCGTTCAGCATTTGGTCAATCGCCAGATAATGGATCAGTTGCATACCATTTTCCGGCTGTTCTGAAATCAGCATGGAAGTAATATGCTCAGACAAAGCTTTCGCCACAGCATATATGTCCCCATTGGCAGTCAATTCAAGCTTCGGCAGTTCCGTTTTTTCCCTATAAGCCATACCCGTCAGTAGGATGCGCGTACCGCGCTGTAGCGTAAGCTCGGATTCGCTCTCACCGTTTCTGAGTATCAGTGCATACGCTGTTGCCTTTCCGAGAAAAGGCGCGGTCCAACCCAGTTTCAGTTTGCCGTCAGTACGTCCTTCTATAGTATAATGCGCGCTTTCAGAGCCTGTAACACGCAGGTCCCCGTTCAGCGTCCACCCGCCTGCATGTTCCTGAGCATGCAGAACCAGCCGTATATTGCTCGTATTCTTCTTATTCGGGCACCGGAATGCAACATACACACCTTTGCCTGTCTGACGGCCAAACTCGACACGCACCTCGCGTTTTACATCATTGATTGTCATTTCAGCAGCATAAAAATAACCGCCGACAACAGTCCCGTCTTTTGCAGAATAACGTTTAAATGTTCCTTTTCCGTTGATCTGGGCCTTAGCAAGTATTTGGGCAGAGGGTGTCATGTGGCACAGAATCTCTGTCACCTGTGGCCATACATTTGCCCATTCTTCGCCCGTCAGGGCATACGTACTCACTTCCCGAGCATTTCCGGCTTCCTGCAGGTTTATGCTTTCCTCACGCCGTTTTTCCCACGGTGACAGTAGTGCGCCCAGTTCTTCCATAGTCGTCCAGACGTCTGCTTCACCAGCCACAGGGATATCAAAAGAGGCTGCTGCATCGCCGCAGGCAATCACGCCGCTTTTGTCATCAGCGCGTGCACATAACAATAGTTCTCCATTTTTGCTCAGGTCAAAGCCCTCTGCAGATAGTCTCAGTTCTGTACTGTCTGCAAGCGCAGACAAGGCAGCCAGCGCACCATCCGACAGAAGCTCACTTTCACCGATCGTTGCTGTCAGCCGCAGCGCGCCTGAAGGTACAGTCATCAGCAATGCCAGCAACAGGCTGAGAAAACGCATACTATCCCTCCCCAATTTATTATAAATGAAAAGCATCAAAATGAAAAGGTTCAGTCCAGCAAAAAGACCATTGCGGTCCATTTGCTTTCTGCCCTGCTTTCGCGTATAATGAAAAGACAACATTCGGAGGTTAACCTATGTCTTTCGCGCATTTGCATCTGCACACTGAATACAGTCTTCTGGACGGCGCCTGCCGCATCCGGGAACTGCCCAAACGCCTGAAAGCGCTGGGCATGGATGCCTGTGCCGTGACAGATCACGGCGTGCTCTACGGGGTGATTGATTTTTATACTGCCTGTAAGGATGCCGGCATTCATCCCGTTATCGGATGCGAGATGTATCTGTGCGCAGACATGAATGATAAAAGCTATGCGAATCGCGAAAGCAGCCATCTCATACTGCTTTGTGAAAACCAGACCGGGTATCAGAACCTGATGTATCTGTGCAGCGAGGCTTTCACTCGCGGATTCTACTATCGGCCTCGTATTGACTACGCCTTGCTTCGCGCGCATCATGAAGGCTTGATCTGCCTGACAGCCTGCCTGTCGGGCGATTTGAGCAAGCTGCTTCTGGATGGCAGAATTGCAGATGCCGAGAAGTATGCACTCGATATGGAGGCACTGTTCGGCAAGGGCAATTTTTTCCTTGAAATCATGGATCACGGCATTGCTGACGAGAAACGCGTCGTTCCACTCATTGCCGAAGTCAGCAACCGTACAGGTATTCCTCTTGTAGCCACTAATGACTGCCATTATCTGACTCGTGAAGATAGTGAAATGCAGGATGTGCTAATGTGCATCCAGACAGGCAAAACGCTTGACGATACTGACCGCATGCGCATGGAAAGCGATGAGCTGTATGTAAAGAGCGAATCTGAAATGCGCGCCGTTTTCCCCGGATATCCGGAGGCTGTGGACCGCGCATATGAGATCGCCATGCGCTGCCATGTTGATTTTGATTTTCATACCGTACACCTGCCGCACTTCCCCGTACCGGAAGGTCAAACGGCTCTGCAGATGCTTCGCCGTCTGGTCGAGGAAGGCCTGGCTGAACGTTATGCAAGTGATGATGCCGTAGCGCATGAACGTATGGAATATGAGCTGGGCGTCATTGCGCAGATGGGTTATGTGGATTATTTCCTTATTGTCTGGGACTTCGTAAAGTTTGCCAAAGACAATGGCATCATGGTCGGGCCCGGCCGAGGCAGCGGTGCTGCGAGCATCGTGGCATACTGCCTGAATATTACGCAGCTTGATCCTATCCGCTATAACCTGACTTTTGAACGCTTCCTCAACCCTGAGCGCGTCAGCATGCCCGATATCGACATGGACTTTTGCTATGAACGCCGCCAGGAAGTTATCAATTATGTCGCCCGTAAGTATGGCCAGGATCATGTGTGTCAGATCATCACTTTCGGTACGATGGCTGCACGTGGCGTGATCCGTGATGTCGGCCGGGTAATGGGATACAGTTACAATGAAACCGACCGCATTGCCAAAATGATCCCCACCGAGCTGGGCATGACGCTCGAAAAAGCGCTCTCCGTCAGCAGTGAACTGCGCGGCGAGGCTGAGAATGACCCGCGTGTGCGTCGGCTCCTGGACATCTCTCTCAAACTTGAAGGTATGCCGCGTCACGCTTCCACTCATGCCGCAGGCGTTCTCATCACCGGTGAGCCCGCCGTGCATTTCGTACCGCTCCAGACTAATGATGATGTGATCACGACCCAGTTTCCCATGGGTATCATTGAGAAACTGGGCCTGCTGAAAATGGACTTTCTCGGTCTGCGTACTCTGACAGTCATCCGTGATACGCTTGACCTCATGCGTTCACAGGGAATCGATATGAAACCGGAAGAGATACCGTTGGATGATCCGGCTGTATACGCCATGATCTCCCAGGGAGATACTGACGGCGTGTTCCAGCTTGAAGGCGGAGGTATGCGTGCTTTCCTGACTAATATGCAGCCCGAGACCTTTGAGGACGTCATCGCTGCAATCAGTCTTTACCGGCCGGGCCCCATGGAATCTATCCCCCGCTATATCGCCGGAAAGCGCGACCTTTCCAGCGTGCATTACGAAACGCCATTGCTCAAACCCATCCTGGATGTTACTTACGGGTGCATGGTCTATCAGGAACAGGTCATGCAGATCGTACGTGATCTGGCAGGATATTCCTACGGCCGAAGCGATCTGGTGCGCCGTGCCATGGCCAAGAAGAAGCATGATGTCATGGCCAAGGAACGCCGCAACTTCGTGTACGGCTCGCCAGAGGAAGGTGTCGCCGGAGCCATAGCGAACGGCGTGCCCGCGGAAGTCGCAGAAAAGATTTTTGATGAAATGACCGCTTTCGCCAGCTATGCATTCAACAAGGCACATGCCGCCTGTTATGCTGTAGTCGCCGTAGAGACAGCCTGGCTGAAATATTACTATCCGGCTGAATTCATGGCCGCAATGATGAACAGTGTAGTTGGCAACTCTACCAAGATTGCCGGTTATATCCAGTATTGCCGCACCAAAGGCATTCCGGTGCTCTCCCCCAGCATCAACCATTCAGCGCGGCGCTTTACGGTTGAAACCAATGACATGGGTATAAAGTGCGTACGCATGGGCATGAGCGGAGTTAAAAACGTGGGCAACGCCGCTGTGGATGCCATTGTAGCTGAACGTACGATGAGCGGGCCTTATCGCGACGTGTTTGATTTCTGCCGGCGCATTGACAGTGAAGCCGTCAACAAGCGCTGTGTGGAAAGTCTGATCACGGCCGGCTGCTTTGACGGATTGGGCGCAACACGTCTGCAATGCATCAGTGTATACGCACAGGCCATGGATGCCAATGCGGATAAACGCAAACAGAATGTAGCCGGACAGATCAGCCTGTTTGATCTGGGCCAGCCCGCCGCTACCATCATGGCTCCTGATGAGTACCCTGCCGTGGGAGAGTACAGCCATCGTCAGCTCCTGGAGATGGAAAAGGAAATGACCGGTGTGTACGTTTCCGGTCATCCGCTGGATGAATACCGCGAACAGCTCGAAAAGTTCAAATGCAATACCGCCTGGGTGCAGGAACTGAAAGATCGCCCGGACGGCGGTCTGAATGACGACGGCGCTGCCGTCACTATGGGCGGCATTATAGCCGCCGCCCGCCCCAAAGCCACCAAAAAAGGCGATCTGATGGGCTTTGTTACCCTGGAGGATCTGACCGGGCAGATTGAATGTCTGGTCTTCCCCCGTGTATGGGAACGTTATCACAACATTCTGACAGAAGATGCTTCTGTGGTCCTGCGCGGGCACCTGAGTGTACGTGAGGATGAGGATACCAAGCTGCTGGTGGACAGCGCCGAACCTTTGCAGTCCGGCAGCTCTGAGATCCTGGAAGCTGAACCTCTGACTGATGCCGAGCGTGCGCGCCGCGCGCCCGTTAAGTTATACCTGCGTATGCGCCGGGAGCAGCTGGATGATATCCAGCAGGTACTTCGGCAGCAGCCAGGCGGTGTACCGGTATATATCAATCTTCCCGATGAAGGCATCACGCTGTTGGCTCCCGCCGAATGCTGGTGCGATGATCCGAGCGCCGCACAGGAATCACTCTCGGCGCTGCTGCCGATGGCCGACATGCGCATCGTCGACAAGCGCAGGGAGGTTGGAAGACAATGAAGATCCCTGCCGGAGGACGCGGCCTTGATGTGCGGCGAAGCGCACTGTATGCAGTGATTGTCAATGCAGTACAGATCATAGCTGTATGGACACTGGCTGTTATGCTGTATCTTGAGCACCGGCATTCACAGGCTGTGATCACCTTCATCATTTCCGGCCTCGTCACAGTAGGTGCAATCATAGACATTCGCGAGGCACTCGCCGCACGGCGTAAAAGTGAGGAAGCAGATGCGTTGGGTGACATGGTCAACCAGATGGACGACCTCAACCGCGCGCTTCGTGCTCAGCGCCACGACTTTCTCAACCATCTTCAGGTGGTCTATTCACTGATTGAGATGGAAGAATACAAAGAGGCCGGAGACTATATTGAAAAGGTATATGGCGATATGCAGAGCGTATCCCGTGCACTGCGTACTGACAGTCCTGCACTCAACGCGCTGCTCCGCGCCAAACTTGCTGAATGCGAAAACGCGGGTGTACTCGCCGAAGTGGATGCATCCGGTTCATGGAAGAACCTGACCATGCCTGCCTGGGAGTTCTGCCGAGTATTGTCCAATCTGATTGACAACGCACTGGATGCGCTCGAGAGCGTTTCCGACCGTCAGCTGCGCATCATGCTGCATTCTGACGCGCACGGTTATGCTTTCTCGATTGCCAACAATGGGCCTGCCATCCCTGCAGATAATCTGGAACGCATCTTCGAACCCGGTGTTTCAAGCCACGGCGAAGGCCGTGGTATGGGGCTCTATATCGTGCGCCGTACTCTGGAACGCTATGGCGGTGATATTCATGTCACCAGTGATGAAAACCGTACCGTTTTTTCTGGCCTGCTGCCGCAGGGAAAGGAGCTCCGCAATGGCAACGAAGAAGCGCAGAGTGCTTGACTTGTTGCTGGAACGCGGGCTGTTTTCCGATGAAAAAGCCGCGCGTGCTGCACTGATGGCCGGCGAAGTATACAGCGATACCCGCCGTATAACCGGCGCTGCGGAGCAACTAAGTGAAAGTGCCCCACTGCGTGTACGCGGACAGGAACTGCCCTATGTCGCCAAAGGTGGCCTGAAGCTGGAAGGCGCACTGCACGATTTCGGTGTTTCCGTAAAAGACCGCATTTGTATTGACGCAGGCGCTTCTACCGGCGGTTTTACCGATTGTCTGCTCAAAGCAGGCGCTGCATGCGTATATGCGGTAGACGTAGGCTATGGCCAGCTAATGGGTTCATTACGGCAGGACCCGCGCGTGATCAATCTGGAACGCACAAACATTTCAGACGAGAAGCTGCTGTCACTCGAGCCTCGGCCTACGCTAGGGTCAGTAGACCTGAGCTACCTCTCGCTTCTCCGCGGAGTACCGGCTTTTTCCGCTGTACTTCACGGACAAGGTGAACTAGTCTGCCTGGTCAAGCCGCTTTTTGAGACAGAAGACGCTGCCGCACGCCGTAGCGGCATCCTGCCTGACAATGCTTATGTACCCGTATTGCTGGGATTGATCGATAAGCTCAGCGCTTTACCTGAAACCAGGGTGCTGAACGTCACGCATTCCCCCGTCACAGGCAACGCGGGAACACGAGAGTTTTTCCTGCACATCCTGCTGGGCAGCGGCAGCGGATCCGTGCCCGGCCTGGACAAAGCCGCAGCCATTGCCGTCGAGCGCGCGCTTGCCTTGACGGAATATGAGAAGAGAAGGTAGAAAACATGTTCAAGCCCGATGAGGATGCCCTTCGCTACAGCACACTGCCTCTGGAGCGCCTGTTCGTCAGCGATTATTTGCCCGCTGCAAAGGGCGATTATGTCAAGGTCTATCTGTATGCACTGCTATTATCACAGACGCCCGGATCCGACAGCAGCCCTGCTGCCCTTGCGCAGGAGCTTTCTCTTGCTGAAAGCGAGGTAGAAGCTGCCCTACGTTACTGGGAACGTCGCCGCTTGCTCGTACGCCTGAGCGATGAGCCGCGTGAATACTGTGTCCGCAGCGCCGCCCTGCTTTCTTTTTCCGGCGGCCATGGGCTGGATGCAGATTCTGCCTATGTCGCCTTTTCCGAGGATGTATATGCACTCTTTGGTGATCGGCGCAAAATCCGTCCGGCGGAAATCGCCCTTGCCTGGGAATGGGTTCAGGATGTCGGCCTGCCGCAGGAAGTCGTACTGATGCTCCTCTCGCATATGATAGAAAGCCATCGCATCCATTTCAAGTTCACGGACGCGCAGCGCATCGCCATGCGCATGAAAGAGGAAAATGCCGTTACAGTCGAGGATGCCGAAGCCTTTTTCGTGCATTCCCGCGCGGTACAGGACGGTACGAAGAACGTCCTGGCGCGCCTTGGCAAGCGCCGTACCCCCAGTCTGGACGAAATGAACCTGTATCAAAAATGGCTGGACGAATGGCAGTATACGCCCGAGGCCATACTTGATGCCTGCAGTGAAACCACCAAGGGTGAGCCGACTTTTGCTTATCTTGACGGTATTCTTGGCGGTATCCGCCGCCGTGGCGAAAAGCATGGCGAGGCTCCTCGCACTGGTGCACAGATGCGCAGTCATCTGGCAGCAGAAAAGGAAATCGGAGAAGCAGCTGCTGCCTTTGCGCGCTCGCTCGGACTGCGCAGTGCAGATGATATGGTCCGCGGCGAGTATGCTCGTCTCTGTGCCGAGTATGAACCGGAACTAATATTACTTGTAGCTCGGGAAGTGCACAAGACTGGAGGCCGTCTGGACAGTGTCGAACGCTGGCTGGAAGGTCTTCGTCTGCGCGGTATCAGCAGTGCTGAAGATGCACGCCCTGTCCTCGATGGAATCGCGGCTGCCAACGCTGGGTTAAACCGCGTCTTTGAAGCGCTTGGCCATCGTCGCACGCCTACCAAGAAAGACCGCGAACTCTACCGTCGCTGGACAGACGAATGGGGCTTTGATGAGGGGATGCTGATTCTGGCTGCCGAGCAGGCACGTGAAGCCGAGCAACCACTGCCATACATAAATAAAATATTGCAGACCTGGCATGAAGAAGGTGTAAAAGAACCCGGACAAGCCGCGAAGAAGCGCACACGCCCGACGGCCGGACGGCAGGTCAGCGCTCAGCAGTATACACAGCGTGACTACAGTGAAGAAGAGTTAGAACGCCGTGCCGTCAATCTGTTAGAGGAGGCATCGAAAGAAAATGAATGAGCAGGTTTTTCAGCGTGTATTGCAAACGCTCGCCGAACGCCGCGACGCCGATGAGCGCGAGGAACAGCGCCGCCTGCGCGAAGTCTTGGACAAGTGTCCGGAAGTCGGCACTCTGATGGAAGAACGCCGCAATGCCGTCCTCGGCAGTGTATATGGTGCCTTTTCCACTCCTGTTGTAGACGATCTGCCCGAGCGTGTGGAGACTTGGAATGCTCAAATCCGTGCCCAGCTTATCAAAAACGGTTTCCCGGAAGACTATCTGGAACCTGTGTTCCAGTGCTCGCTTTGCGAGGATACTGGTTTTACCGGCAGCAGCAGAAAAGCATTATGCAGCTGTGCTAAAGCCTTATATGCGCAGTTGGTCGAAGCCGAAGGCGGCTTTGATGAAGACCAGACTTTTGAGCGTTTCGATTTGAATGTGTTTCCAGAAGAACCAGTCTCCGAAAACGGCGTAACCCAACGTCAGCTGATGCAGGTCATTCGTCGCAGGTGCGAAGAATTTGCAGAAGCCCTGCCCCATCCCGCACAGAAAACGCTCCTGCTCTATGGTGGCAGTGGGCTTGGCAAGACTTATCTCCTGCGTTGTATCCACGAGCGTGCCCGCAGGCGCGGGGTACCCGCTCTCTGTGTGACAGCCAACCAGTTGATCCGTACCGCACGCAAGGCCACCTTCTCTCGCGATCAGAGCGAACTGGATGACTTGTACGAAACGGAGCTGTTGCTGATCGACGATCTTGGCACGGAACCGCTGATTGAGAATGTAACTGTGGAAGAACTGTTTAACCTGATTAATGAACGGCAAAATGACGGAATGTGTACCGTATTATCCACCAACCTGAACCTGAGTGAGCTCAAGCGCCGTTATACCGAGCGTGTGGTCTCACGATTGCTCGACCGTCAGCATTGCCAGGCGCTGCACTTTCTTGGCCGTGATATTCGGTAGTTGTCAAAACCCAAAGCAAAGGGTATAATACTTTTTATTCTATAAAGAAAAGGAGGGAGCGTCGTGCGCGGCAGATTGCTTTTTGCCCTGTTGTTCGCCTTGGGCATGTGGGCTGCACTGCATCTATTTACACGGACCGTTGAAGAGCAGCGCACCGCCGCTCCTATGCTGTCTGCTATCATACAGCAGACCGCGCTTCCTTCCGAAGATATGGCACAGAACACGCCACAGGAACCTGCTCTTCAGCGTATTACTGCAGTGCAAAGCGTTCCTGTTCCGTTGTTTGTCTGGCATGCACCAGTGCCTGACGCCCCATATTACCGTGTATTTTATCAGGCATTCTCTCTGACTAACAAAGCCGGGTAGCAAGCCAATGGCCATATCCTAATCACTATCTGAAAATATAAGGAGAATCATCCATAATGAAAAAGAATACTACTCGCAAGATTATCAGCATCGTAACGCTTGTTGTACTGCTGTGTGCAACCGTAGTAGGTGCCTGGCTTGGCATTGCCGGCCGTAATACCCAGTATGTCACCATTCATGAAGACGGGCAGGACGTTCAGAAAGCCCTTTACCGTCAGGTCGCATTTATCCCGAACACCATCAACGAGAACTGGCGCGAAGCTGTTCGTCCCTCCGCTGAACTGGGCGGCGGTTTTAACTATACACTAACAGCTGAAGGCGCGTCCGCTTCTGATCTCAAGAAAGCTGCTTCCATAATCAAAGATCGTGCCCTCATGGTTCTGGGCAATGCCTCCGCAAAAACTGTGGACGGCCAGATTGTACTGAGCGTTCCCGAAGACAGCTATAACAGCCTGATCGCTACCATCATTCCCGAAGTTGGTGAATACTACTTCGCTATTTATGACAGTTCAAACAATAATGTAGGCGAAGCCGTCCTGAACCGCGAGCATGTGAAACAGGCTTACTATCATGTCGAGAATGACACATATCAGGTACAGGTCCTCTTCAATTCCAAAGGCATTAAAGCTATCACCGACCTGGTCGCATCCAATCCTGGCACATATCTTTATCTGATGCTGGATGGACAGCCTCTGGGCTACGCCTACTTCTCCGCCCCCTCCAATGGCGTGCTTGCCTTTAATACCAGCGACTGGACCAGTGCATTCCTGGCAACCGCCTGTATGCGCACTGGCAGCCTTCCTGTGGAGGTCTCTCTGTCTGAGACCGCTGCTGCTGAGCCCGCCATGGGTTCCCTGCTCAACATCGTAATCATTGCCGCTGCTGTTGTGTTGCTGTTGGTCTGTGTATGGCTAATCGTACGTTGCGGCATCGGCGGCCTGCATGGTGTTTGGGCGCTGATTGCCTGGGTAGTAGTCTTCTTCCTGGCTGTTTCTCTGATCGCTGTGTCTGTCAAGTGGGTCATGACCCTGCTCTCGGTCATCGCTATCGCACTTTGCGTATGTGCTTTCGTGTATGGTCTGGTAGTGCTATTCAATGGCATCGCCTCTTCCGTACGCTCCGGCCGCAGCTTGCTGCCCGCCTATAAGGCAGTCTCCCGTCAGAAGCTGCGTCTTCTGTCCATCGTATACGGTGCACTGCTGGTCATCGGTCTGCTGCTGATGTTCATCTTCCAGAATGCCACATACGGTGTACTCGGACGTATGATCGCCCTGTCTGCAATCATCAGCTTCGTAGTTCTGTATCTGTTCACGCGCATAACAATCACCTGCGCAGCCACGATCGAGAACAAACGCTGATTCTGATTCATGATCAAAGCGTTCTCCCGACTACGGGAGAACGCTTTGATCTCTTTTTATTCCTGACCGCTATTCTTTAGGAGGTTTCATGCGCCGGCTAATCTCTCGTGCTGTACCCGGTTTGCTTGAGGGGGTATCTCCCCTGCTAGCGCCGCTGCTGCTTGCCCGTGGCGTTGATACGCCTGACAAGCTGCGTGTGTTTCTGCACCCTGCAGCACAAGATCTCCATGATCCCTTCCTCATGCCTGATATGGAGAAGGCCTGCCGGATGATCCGAGAGACTATTGATCTCGGAAAGCACATTATTATCTACGGCGATTACGACTGTGACGGCGTCTGTGCTTCTGTAATTATGCTGGAGGCTCTCAAGAGCCTGGGTGCTCATGCTGAAGTCTACATCCCCAGCCGTAAAGAAGAGGGCTATGGTCTGAATACAGCCGCAATGCACAAACTTGCTGAAAAGCAGTATCGTCTGATGATTACCGTAGACTGTGGTATCACAGCTGTGGAAGAGATTGCGCTCGCTAAGTCGCTGGGCATGAACGTGATTTTGACCGATCACCATACCCCGCCTGATCCGCTCCCGGCCGCAGATGCCATCTTGCATCCACAACTGGGCGGATATCCATGCAGCAGTTTATGCGGTGCCGGTACCGCTTACAAACTTGCATGCGCATTATCCGGAAAACAAATAATTCCGACACTGCCTCTTTGTGCACTGGCTACAGTAGCAGATATGGTCCCTCTGCTAGGCGAAAACCGCACGTTGGCAGCATTGGGCTTGGCTGCCATGGCTGACACGTCAAATATTGGATTGCGTGCCCTGCTGCGTGTTTCCGGACTAAGAACCGGCGAAGCTGTTACCGGTCAGCAAGCCGGCTTTCTGCTGGCACCGCGCATTAACGCCTGTGGTCGAATGGAGACTGCGCAGATTGCTCTTGAGCTGCTCTCAACCGATGACCCCGTCCGCGCTGCAGAGCTTGCCGACACGGCCGATGGTCTGAATGCACGACGCAAATCATTGGAAAACATGGTACTAGAACAGGCCAATGCACAGGCCTCTGCGCTGGATCTTTGTACAGGACATGCTATCGTTATCGAAGGAGAAGGCTGGGAAAGCGGCGTGGTCGGGCTGGCTGCAGGGCGCCTGGCCGAATACTATGGCTATCCGACGGTAATTCTCAGCCGCGAAGGCGATATATGTGTCGGCAGCGCTCGCAGTGCATGTGGTGTAGATTTATATCAAGCTCTTTCTGCCTGCTCAGATTTGTTTACACGTTTTGGTGGTCATAAGCAGGCTGCAGGACTGACTCTACCAGCTGAAAATGTTTCTGAGCTACGCATCCGGCTTTCAGACGCCGTGGCTAAACAGCTGCAAGGCCGTACGCTGATGCCAGAGACAGTCTATGATGGTGAGTTGCGTCTGACAGATATCACACTCGACTTGATTTCCAGTCTGGGCATGCTGGAACCTTTTGGTACTGGCAACCCCGCTCCTGTCTTCCTGGTGCGTGATGTGGAGGCGCTCTCTGCTCGTGCCGTAGGCTCAGGAGGCTCACATTTAAAACTGACGCTTGGACAGGATACATGTATACTGGATGCCATAGCTTTCCGCATGGGCACACTTGCCTCCTCCATGCGGGGCATCTGCTCACTGGCAATCACACCGGTCGCAAACACTTTTAATGGGCGTACATCGCCTGAATGCCGCATCGAAGCCATTGCCTCAATGCAGCGATTCTTTTCTCGCCCGGCAAATGAAGATGCACTCGCGATTTTGCAGGAATTGGCACACTTGTGCCGAATAGATAATTTTTCTGGTCTGCCTGCACAGCTGGAAATGCTGCCGGCTCCTCAGAATGATCAAGGTACTCTTTATCTGTGCCGTACAGCTGCATCTGCTGCCCGTATTACAGCAGCTTACCCGCAGCTGGATATCCTCGATGATACACAATCAGATCCCCGCGCATACAGTGCGGTATGGCTATGTGATGTTCTAACCTTTCCAGGGCCTTATCGTCGCGTGATTCTCTGTGATGGACTACTCTGTCCGCAGGAATACGCCAAGCTCCGTGACCTGTTGCCGCAGGCAGAGATACTGGCCATGCCGCGCAGCGCCGAACTGAACAATGCATTGATGCTGCTTCGTTTTTCAATCGAGGAGTTACGCGCTTTCTATGTTGCCTTACGCAAGAACGGCACATTCGACCGGAAGAATCCGCGCACGGATGCAATGCTGCGAGTATTATGCCGTGTAGGACTGACAGATGAGACCGGTCATCTGCAGCCTGCACAGCCCTGTGACCCTGCTGCCGATTCCCTTTTCCAATTAATTCAAGGAGGTGAACCCTGATGGCTGCCGTTTATGAATGCCTGACGCTGGAGCAGATGATTGCACGCATGCTGCATTATCATCCCAACGCTGATAAAACGCTGATCGAGCGCGCATATGCCTTTGCCGAGGAAAAGCACGGCGGGCAACTGCGTCTGAGCGGTGAGCCTTATTTTGTTCACCCTGTTTACGTTGCGAGCATCCTGACTGAAATCGGCATTGATGCTCCCACCATTGCCGCAGGACTCCTGCATGATACTGTGGAGGACTGCGAAGGCGTGACTCTGGACACAATCCGTGATGAATTCGGTGAAGAAGTAGCCATGCTTGTTGATGGCGTAACCAAGCTAAACAGTCTGGACTTTACCGATCGTGAAGAACGTCAAGCAGAAACACTACGCAAGATGATCCTGGCCATGGGCAAGGATATCCGCGTTGTATTGATCAAGCTGGCCGACCGTCTGCACAATATGCGTACGCTCAAATTCCAATCACCCGACAGACAGCTGGCCATCGCCCGTGAAACGCTGGACATCTATGCCCCGCTGGCGCACCGTTTGGGCGTATACAGCATCAAGGCTGAACTGGAAGATCTGTCTCTACGCTATATCGACCCCGAAGGCTATCAGGATGTAGCAAAAAAAGTCGGTATGAAGCGAGCCGAGCGCGAAGAGAACATCAAAATCGTTATCGAAGAGCTTTCACAGCGGCTGGATGCAATAGGTCTTCATTATGAAGTGGCTGGCCGTCCCAAGCACCTGTACAGCATCTACCGTAAAATGGTGCTTCAGAATAAACCTTTTGACCAGATCTATGACTTGATTGCCATACGCGTTCTGGTGGATACCATACCGGACTGCTACACTGTACTGGGTGTTTGTCATACACTATGGACGCAGGTGCCGGGACGCTTTAAGGATTACATTTCTGTTCCTAAAAACAACATGTATCAGTCATTGCATACTACCGTGATTGGCGGCCGGCGTATTCCTTTCCCCTTTGAGATTCAAATCCGCACATGGGAAATGCACCACGTCGCTGAATACGGCATTGCTGCTCACTGGCGCTATAAAGAAGGCAGCGATGACAAAGCGTTTGACCAGAAACTGCACTGGCTGCGACAGATCCTGGACTGGCAGAGTGAAACACGTGACAGTCACGAATTCATCGATGGCCTAAAAACAGATATCTTTGCAGAGCAGGTATTCATCTTCACGCCCAAGGGCGACATCATCGACATGCCTCGTGGTGCTACACCTTTGGACTTTGCCTATCGCGTGCACAGCGCAGTCGGCAACAGCTGTGTAGGCGCAAAAGTCAACGGTCGCATCGTACCGCTTGATACACCGCTTGAAACAGGCGATCGTGTTGAGATCATGACCAGCTCCTCCTCAAAGGGGCCCAGCATGGACTGGCTCAAGATCGTCAAAACGCAGGGTGCAAAGTCTAAGATCCGCCAATACTTCAAGCGCGAACTGCACGGTGAAAACGTACAGAAAGGCCGTGAAATGGTCGAGCGCGAAGCCAAACGCCGCGGCCTACAGATGAACATACTGCTCAAGCGCGAAAATGTCGACCCGCTGCTCCGCCGCTATGACTTCCATGATATGGACGATATATACGGTGCAGTCGGATATGGTATGATTGCTTCTGCATATGTGGTATCACGTCTGTATGAAGAGCAGCGTAAGACAGAAGAAGCTGCTGCGCCGAAGCTGCCTCCGCAGCTGCCTGAAGTGGGCCAGTCTCCTGCCAGTCCGGGTGGTAAACCTACGCAGGGTATCTATGTGGAGGGCGGCAGCGGCATGCTGGTCCGTTTCGCAAAATGCTGCAATCCTGTCCCCGGTGATGACATCGTTGGCTATATCACACGTGGTCGCGGTGTGACAGTACACAAAGCCGACTGTGTCAATGCACAGTATACTGAGCCTGAACGTCAAGTTCGCGTCTCCTGGGCTGAGGACAACGGTGGCAGATTCAATACGACAGTACAAGTTATCGCCTATGATCATCCGAGCCTGCTCGGTGAACTGACAGTGTTCGTCCAGGATGGCGGTACACCTATTACTGCCATGAGTGTTAAGATCAACAAGAACAAGACCTGCACCATCCATATGGTCCTGCAGGTAGAAAGTCGCGAGAAGCTTGATCAGGTACTGCGCCGTATCCAGAAACGCAGTGATGTCATCGAAGCATTCCGTGCAGGCAGCTAAGAAAGGAAACTGAATATGCGAGCTGTAGTCCAGCGTGTCACACACGCACAGGTACAGGTAGCCGATGAAACAGTCGGAAGTATCGGCCAGGGTCTTCTGGTGTTGCTTGGAGTTAAAATCGGCGATACAGAAAAAGACAGCGAGTATATTGCTGGCAAACTGGTCAAGCTACGTATTTTTGAAGATGAGAATGGCAAAATGAACCGTTCTGTTTTGGATGTGAACGGCAGCATTCTGTGTGTCAGTCAGTTTACATTGCTTGGAGATGCCCGTGGTCAGAATCGTCCGGGATTTACTCTCGCTGAAGCACCTAAACGTGCCAATGATCTTTATCAGAATGTATGTGCGCACATCCGTGCATTGGGTGTGCCGGTTGAAACAGGAGTTTTCCGTGCCGATATGCAGGTAACACTGTGCAATGATGGCCCAGTCACCATCCTGCTGGACAGTGAAAAGCTGTTCTAATGCTATGCTGAATATTGAGACTCTGCCCTTAGGGCCGCTGCAGGCAAACTGCTATATCGTTTCAGGCGATGACCCTTCCTCCGTAGTCGTTATCGATCCTGGCGATGATGTTGCAGTACTTAGAAATTCACTACACGGACGCACTGTTGCCGGTGTTTTGGTTACGCATGCGCATTTTGATCACATACTTGGGCTGCCGGCTTGTGAGGGCGCTCCGATATATGTGCATAAAGCAGATGCAGATGCTATGACCGATCCCGTCCTCAATTGCGCTCACTGGGGTCGCGAACCGCATATTGCTGCAAATCACGCTCTGTCCGAAGGCGATAAGATTACGCTAGCCGGTATGCAGTTTACCGTAATGCATACTCCCGGGCACACTCCTGGTTCAGTCTGTTTTCTATGTGAAGATCAGCTGTTCAGCGGCGATACCCTATTTGCAGGCGGATTCGGGCGCACCGATCTGCCCGGTGGTAACTTTGGAGAACTTCGTGAATCGCTGCACCGCCTGATAGCTATGGACGGCAACCTGCGTCTGCGCCCAGGCCATGGTGAAAGCGCATTGCTGAGAGAATTATGAAAACCATATCTCTTTATACTAATGCCCCTGCCCTGTCTAACGACATGGCTGAGGTATTGCGTCTTTTTTACGGAAATATCACTCTGTTGGTCAATGAACCCGGTGGTGATTGGACAATAACACATGAGGAGCGTATAGAAAACAACATTCGTATAGTTTGTGTATATGACAGCAATTCCGCTTATGAAACCAGCGAAACACTGACCGGCGATGCCATTAACGACAAACGTCTGCGCCGCCGCCAAGCCAAACTGGGTGTATACCGCCTGCTTAAAGAACGCACTGGTATCACACCACCCTGGGGAAGTCTAACCGGCATCCGTCCGACCCGTCTTGTATATACTGAGATGGATAAAGGCTGCACGCTGGACGAAGCGTTGGTCAACGTACAAAATGTGTTTGATGTCAGCGATGAAAAGATTGCTGTGCTGGATCGTATTATCCAGACACAACAAGCCATGCAAGGTCCTCGTCCCAATGAGGCCGACATTTATATTGGCATCCCGTTCTGTGCCTCACGATGTGCCTACTGCAGTTTTCTATCCGGGGAAGTAGGTAGCGGCAAGTTGCTCGTTCCTTATACTGACGCACTCTGCCGGGAAATCGATTCCACACTGAAACTGCTTAAGGAAACCGGCCTTCATCCGCGTGCTTTCTATATGGGTGGCGGCACGCCTACTGCCTTGCCCGCACCTTTACTCGATCATGTACTTACTGCTGCTATGCCTCTCATGGCAAGCTGCGGAGAGATAACTGTGGAAGCCGGGCGTCCGGATACCATTGACCGCGAAAAACTGACTGTCTTGCGCAAAGCAGGCGTAACCCGCATCAGTGTCAATCCGCAAACCATGCATGATGAAACACTCGTGCGCATTGGGCGTCGACACACATGTGCTCAGACCGAGGAAGCATATAACCTGGCTCGGGAAATGGGTTTTGATCATATCAACATGGACCTGATTGCCGGCCTTCCGGGCGAAAATCTGGAAATGTTCCGCCAGACACTGGAATGGGTTTCCAGCCTGGCACCCGAAAGCATGACTGTGCACACACTGTCCATCAAGCGCAGCAGTTTGCTTCATTTGTGGGAAGCAGAATTACCTGACGGAGATATGGTCGCTGATATGGTGCGTGCAGGTGCTGAGGTGGCCGAATACATGGGGCTGCGTCCATACTATCTATACCGGCAAAAATATATGGCAGGCAATCAGGAGAATGTAGGGTATGCTTGCCCAGGTCACGAGTGTCTGTATAACGTGGACATGATGGAAGAGACCGTTTCCGTCATTGCTCTTGGTGCAGGCGCTGCAAGTAAGCGACTGTTTCCTCAGAAAGGTTTTATTCGACGTGCATTCAACGTCAGCGACATCTGCCAATACATCGATCGTGTGGATGAAATGACACAGCGCAAACGGGAACTGTTCATAGAACAATGACTACAAAAACACGGTGCGGTTCACTCAGGAATCGCACCGTTGTTATATACTCTTTTCCGCTTTGGTCTGCAAGAATATAATCTTTCTTACAGTGCCCGCAGCACACCTTCACCCAATACCAGTGCACGTACTGCCTGAGCCACGCCGCCCTCGCCGCATCGACCGGTCATATAATCTGCTGCTGCCATTGCGTCAGCGGTTGCATTCTCCATAGCAACTGCCACACCAGCACTTTCAAACATCGCAAGATCATTTTCGCTGTCGCCTACCGCAATACTGTTCTCCGGAAGCACTCCAAGTGTTTCACAAGCCTTCAGTAATCCGCGGCCTTTGCCTCGACCGGGCAGTATTGCTTCATACCAGCGCCCGCTGCTTTGCAGAACTGGCTCGAGATCCTCACCAAACATTTCTTTTTCTTCGGGAATCATGCTTCCGATTACTGTCAATTTGACCACATGCGCGTCGGCATAGACCGTTTCAAAATCATCTTCATGTATAATCTGAGGCCATTGTCCACCCTTATAATCGCCATTGACCACATACAATCCATCCTCTGCCTCGAAAAGGCAGCGCCTGCCGGGACGAGCCAGATAGAAGGCTGCTGCACGTCGCAGCAGCGGTCTAGACAGTTCTCCATTGAATATCATATTTTCATGCAGGATCAGCTGAGTACCGCAGCCACAGAGAAATCCATCCAGATAATCAGCACCCCGCAGGCTTTCCGGCAGGAACCCACTTGAACGTCCGGTATTGATCAACACAAAATGCCCCGCAGCGCGGACAGCGCGCAGGGCATCGATATCCTCATCACATGGCGGTACGCCATTCCACGACAGCGTCCCGTCGATATCAAGAAAAACAGCTTTAGTTCCTGTTGTCATGCAACAGCACCCGTCAGTAACATACCCGCGAATGTGCAGAAGATCAACAGTGACAGAGCATCCACAATGGTGGTAATGAAAGGACTGGCCATAACCGCGGGGTCGAAGCCCAGCTTGTCAGCCAAGATAGGCAGCGTACATCCGACAAATTTAGCAATCATCACAGCAGCCAGCAGTGTCAAGCAAATCGTCAGTGCAATCAACGGCGGCACACGTTCAATTAAGATTAGCTTGATAAAGTTTGCTGCAGCCAGTGTCACACCGCACATTAGTGCTACACGAACTTCTTTCCACCACACCTGAACCAGATCAGTAAAATGCAATTCGCCCAGTGACAATGCGCGGATGACCGTTACCGAGGATTGGCTGCCGCAGTTACCACCGGTGTCCATCAGCATGGGGATAGCTGCTGTCAAAGCGATTGAGAAACTGAGAGTTGCTTCAAAATGCGTGATGATCATCCCAGTAAAAGTAGCTGAAAGCATCAACAGAAGCAACCATGGAATACGGCTTTTATAAAGCGTGAATACAGACGTCTTGAGATATGGCTTGTCTGACGGTGTAATAGCCGCCATCTTGCTGATATCCTCGGTGACTTCTTCTTCCATGACGTCGATAGCATCGTCAACGGTAACGATACCGACCATGCGGTTTTCCTTGTCTACCACAGGCAATACATTCAGATCGTATAGGCTGAACATATGTGCCACAGTTTCCTGATCTTCCTGCGTGGTGACCGAAATGACATTGGTCGTCATGAGGCTTTCCATGGTATCGTCGTCCTGCGCCATTACGATAGTACGCAGTGTGACTGCACCCATCAATTTCCGATCTGTACCAATCACATAGCAGGTATTAACCGTTTCCTTGTCCATGCCAGTACGGCGGATGGAAGTAAGGGCATCCGACGCAGTCATATGCGGACGCAAGGCTACGAACTCCGTAGTCATGATGCTGCCGGCACTGTCCTCTGGATACTGCAGCAGCTCATTGATACTCTTGCGCATCTCAGGGTCCGCCTGTGCCAGGATTCGCTTGACTACATTGGCAGGCATCTCCTCAACCAGGTCAACAGCATCATCCATGTATAGCTCATCCAGCACGCCTTTCAGTTCGGTATCCGAAAAGCTGCGGATCAGTTTTTCCTGCATGTCCGGTTCCATCTCGACAAAAGTTTCTGCTGCCAGTTCTTTGGGCATCAAGCGGAAGAGCGGAGCCGGCGCATTTTCAGGTAAAACTGCCAGCAGCTCAGCCGCACTGGCTGGCTGCATCGTACTAAGTACATCGCGCAGAGTATTGTATTTTTTATCTTCCCACAGTTTAGTAACCGTGGTCTCTAAAGTACTACTGACCTGCGACATCCCTGTTCCCTCCGTTCAACAATCTGGAACGGCATAGAAACGGTCAGCGCGCAGCGGGCCGTTTCATCATGCCGGCATAGCATATTCGTACGGTTTGCGAGCCGGGGTCGCCGAGACTCTGATCCATAAAACGGCCCTCCTTTCAATGTTATTCAGAATAAAAATATTATACGGCGCTTTTGTATAGATTGTCAATTTTTCTTTTAGTTGTCAGCAACAGAAAAAAAGCTTATAATATCTAAGCACAACATCGATTCTAGAGGGACACATAAAATGAATTCCATTTTTGACCGTCTGACCACTTGGAATACACATATGAATGATGTGCCGCGGCGATTATTGATTGTCGGAGGTACAATCCTAATCTGCGCCCTGGCAATTGTGCTTTGGCCATATTTCTGGCCCTTTGGCATTGCTTTGATTTTTGCAATGATTCTTGAGCCTATAGCCCGCCTTCTGAGGCGTGCACTCAAGCACATCAAAGCCGCACGTGTCATCGCTACACTGATGTGCATGATTCTGCTTTTTGGCTTAATGACAGTAGGTCTTCTTTATCTTTCCAACCGTCTTTGGCACGAAAGCATAGCTTTAATCCGTGCAACGCCTGATTTCGCGCGTTCGATTGGCGGAAAATTGACCGTATGGTTTAATGATCTCTATTCTCGCTACAGCGAAATACTGCCTGAGGATTTTCTTGCCACCGCAAATCGTCTTCTCAACAATGCCCTGTCAAGTATCGGTTCTGCAGCAGCTAATCTTTCTGGTCGCATAGCAAGCTTTACCATCAGTACTGCAACCTCGCTTCCACGCATTATTCTCTCCATCGTCTTTATCGTAATGGGCACTTTCTATTTCAGCTATGACCGCGAGCGTATCAGTGATTTCTTCCGCAGCACCTTCCCCACTTCAGTAATCAAAGATTTCCGTCTGGTTAAAGAGGGTGTTTTCACTGCCTTTTTCGGTCAGATTCGAGCACAGATTTTTATCTCCTTTGTCTTGATGCTGATCATTATTGCAGGTCTATATCTTCTAAGACAGCCTTATGCATTATTAGTCGGCTTTCTGATTGGTCTGGGCGATGTGCTTCCCGTAATCGGTGCAGGCTTGTTCCTCAACACTTGGGCTATCGTAGAAGTAGTCCTTGGGAACTACTCTTTAGCCATTGCCTTATTCGTGCTCTACTTGGTAGTAGTTGTTGTGCGCCAGATCATTGAACCGCGCATTGTCGGGCATCAGTTGGGGTTATACCCTTTGGTCACCATGGCCTCTATGTTCGCAGGTTTTCGATTGTACGGTGCTTTGGGCCTGATTGGTGGCCCATTAATCGCCAACATCTGCCGCGTTGCCCTGGATGCTGATGCCGGCCGTTTGGGCAGCCCCAAGCAGGAAACGCCCTTTTCCAAATGGTGGAAAGATCTTCGCGAGAAACGTGGGAAAAAGAAAAAAGAGAACAAATAAAAAGGATCCGCTGAGCAATTGTGATCTCAGCGGATTTCCTTTTATCTGTGTGGCGGTGTAGCCGTTGGCCGGGTGTTAGTACTGTTCGTGGTTGATGGGCGAGTATTCGGCACCGGCGTTGGTGTCGTACTTGATACGTTCGGCCTCGTATTGGTGCTGTTGTTATTCGACGGGCGAGTATTCGGCACCGGCGTCGGTGTCGTGCTTGATACATTCGGCCTCGTATTGGTACTGTTCGTAGTTGATGGGCGTGTATTTGGCACAGGCGTCGGTGTCGTGCTTGATACGTTCGGTCTCGTATTGGTGCTGTTGTTGTTCGACGGGCGTGTATTTGTGCTGTTATTATTCGTGGGGCGTGTATTGTAACTGTTGCTGTCCGACGAATTCGTATCAGATGAATTATTGTTAGTAGAAGGCCTCGTATTGTATGTGTTGTTATCTGTTGTTTCTGCAGGCTTGCTGATAGTGCCTTCAAACACGGGCTCATAGGTCTTTGAAACATTTAGTCCGCGAACTATGAACTGTGTTACATTTGTCTCAAAATCAATCATCAAACCATCGAACTTCCAATAGCTGATCATCTTGTTTTTGGGTATTGTGGCACGTACACGCGCAGTCAGCTGGCCCCCAGGTTCTTTTTTATTCGTAGCCAGATTCTTGTGCTCTTTTGTAAAATCAATCGTATCATACCAGCCGCCGGCACCATAATCCTTGTCATTAATATAGCACAGCTTGGCATGTATTGCTTCAGCAATCAGTGTATCTCCTGTAAGGTATTTTTGAATATCCTCGGCACTCAGCAGTGTCAAAGGCAGTGTGCCCTTGGGCACAGCTTCAATCGTCATGTCCTCCTCAACTCCGCTAATGACAATGGAACGCGGAACATCGAATTCAAAATCATAGCGTACTCCATTAATTACCCAGTAGGCAGGCTTTTTATCTGCCGTAATCATCAGCTGCTGATCACTGTCGCAGGAATAACTGCCAAACTGTTCACCAAAGGCATCCCCCTCAAGCCCAGGTTGGATATATGCGCCAATGGCACCGACAAACCAATCCCCGTCACCGCCAGTCGGCAATTCAGATACATCATTTGTCTCAACTCGTTTGAGAAATTCCCACTTGGCATAACCCGATTTCCCGTTATAAGTTACATAAGCTGCCGAATCTGTTGACTTTTCGGGATCCGGTTCGAGCAGTGTGCCATTGGGAATGTGGCCGATAATGCCGTTGTCCTTGACGCTGCGCAGGTTCAAAGTGCCTTTATTGGGCGTTTCGACCCGATATGTTTCAGCAGCTGCACCTATGCATAGCAGCATGATCAGAACCAGTATAAATGCAATCAGTCTGTTGTATTTCATGTACATTCCTCTCCTTTAATTTGCTTCTGCACCATATAAATCAAAACATAGATCCACACCGATACTTTCCAGCCAACGCGCTTCCTGCGTCAGGGCTTTCTGCTCGCTGTATTCCTGAGCCCATTCTGCACGGTTTTCACTGAGCGCCTGCTCAAAAATTTCACGCTGTTTACTTGCAATCTCGCCATCGTCCCCGGACAGCGAGTCCTCCCATTCGGTATACATATCATCAATAGACTGCAGCCACAGGTCCCGTTGACGAGTCGAGATCAGTCGCTCGAGCTCTTCCGGTGCATCCCCGCCTGTATAAGCAGAAAGGTAGGCTTGTTCCAGGTGCCGCCAGCAGTAGTGCGCACCTTCTCCTTCATCACCGCCCCAACCGCAGGATGCCGGATAAATCTCCTGCAGTTCTTCCGGATCCAGGCCATCGCCTTCCATGATGCCCATCACTGTTCCCCAAAGGTCGAGCAGTTTCATATCCAAAGCATCGTCATAAATGCCGGTCTGTTTCTCGCCGAAATAATCCTGTACCGCTTTAACGGCAGCCTCCGTCTTGCGGCCAAAGATGCCGTCGATCTTATCATTCAAAAACCCCAGGTCGGTCAGCATCTGCTGCAGTTGTTCCACTTCATCGCCACGGCTGTTGCGCTTCAGTTCAGCCTGTGCCGACGCCAGTAGTAGCAATAAACAAAGCAAAAGCGCCAGTATTCGTTTCATGTTTTCTCCTCCACACAACGGGAAGGCCGATATCTGCTGCCATCCCCTGTATTGTCTGTTTTTGTCACTGAATTTCTATCTGCTCGCTTATAAGCAAGTTGTCGCCAAACAGCAGTTAAATGATGTGCTTTCATGATCATATCGTATCTCTGCATCTTTGGACACTATCCCACACGCCGACAATAAACTATTTTTTCCATACCCTCCTTCAAAAGATATCAGTCATAGCAATATCCGATTATCAGATGCCATAATTACCAGATAGGTAGATTATAGCACGAAAGGACCCGTTTGTATATCAATCATTGTATATGCTTAGTTTTGTTCTCATTACAAAAAGACGGCCCGGCAGGCCGTCTTTCCATATTCATTTTATTCTTATTTAGCCAGTTCGCCCAGCAAATCCAGTGCCTGTTGGTGTACTGTATTCGCTACAGTCATACTCCAAGCAGTAGCTGCATCTGCATCAGGCTGTGTTTCCGCCAGAGCTGCGAAATCTGCATTAATGGCTGCCTGCTTTTCTGCCAGCGCATTGACAATCACAGCCTTCTGCGCATCATCAGCCATACCAGACAGGACCAGATTGCTAAGGGCGTCATAACTCCAGTACATCGAATCCTGCCAGCCTGTGGGAAGTGCCTTGAAACCAGCAACCTGCACACGCTCGCCGTTCACGCGCTTGGTAACAGTCGCGGGATAGCTGAATCCGCCTTCCGGTTGTTCTTCGCTGAACACGGCCGGTGCCGTACTCAGCTTATAGCTTGCATCGACGTCAGTAGTCAGCATTGGATAATATGGTACGAACAAGCCGTATTCAGCAGCATCCATACATACCCATTCCACTGTACCATATGCACCTTCCCCACTGATTTGGAAGATGTGCGTATCAAGGTTGTTAGCATAGCCTATATTGCTGATGTGATAATAGCCTTGGATATCCTCGATGGTCAGCAGATGATCAGGCTTTATATTGGTATAGAATGGCACAATCTGTCCGTCATCACCCACATTGGAGATCAGATAACCGCTCTCAGTGTCTGCTGTCGGATCCAAATAGGGCAACGCGTTGAGCATACGCGCATTCGCCTTGCTGCCGCCGCAGAAGGACAGCGCATAATTAATCGTGTTCTGCTCGGCATCACCTACCAGGAATCCGCCCTTCTGAGCAGTCTCGATCAAAGTCGGGGAAGCGATCACATTCTCATCATCCAGGTCGATCAGACCCAGCATCGACATATTAGGCTGAGCGAAAATCAATGTATCATTCAATTTGATTGCCAGATACTCATGACCACTCATATTCTCTATATACCATGCTTCCTGCGCATCGGCGATGATCAGGCCGGAACCGTTGTTCGCGCCAACGGTATCATAAATCCCAGTCAGCAGGGCAACAGCATCCTTGGCTGTAGCCGCCTCACTCAGCACCACGGTCACGATCTCGGCTTCCTCGATGCCCGCATCCTCATAAGGATCGACAGCGTCCGGTGCGTCAGAAGGATACAGCGTTTCAGTCGCCGTGATTGATACGCCCATCTCATTGGTGCCTGCCGCTTCATACGGAGTATGTGCATGCGTTTCGCCGCAGTTAGGGCACACGCCCTCTACTCCTTCCCCGTTATCATCTCGGAAAGCGGTGTAACCATAACTGTCATGTGTAAATGTCCAGGTGAATCCATAGCAGCCTGCATATTCTTCTCCTGCCGTATGATTGCCAGCCGGACTATAATAGAACAACTTGTTGCGGCTGTTGGCAAAATCCTCACTGCGGGCAAAGATCATCGTTCCATCGGCAGTGGTCGCCGCACCTGCATAAATCATTGTACATGCAGAAGCTACGTTTATAAACATACACAATGCTGTCATGATGCAGAATACAGTTACAAGCAGTTTTTTAGTAGATTTCTTCATGGGTTCCGCTTCCTTTCTTCGTTCGGGATGCGGCTATCTTACACCCAGGTCTTTGCCTTGTCAAGTATTTTTATAATTTCATATGCATATTTATTCTGTATTTTGAATGTATTCCACATGATGAAAAATGATTGTTGCCTCTTGCTTTTTCATGCTGAACAGTTTATAATACTTTTTGTCAGAAAAGTCACCAGAAATTGCATCACGGTTAAACTTTTGCAAAACGGTCGTTTCCGTTTGTCTATGTTTGCGACGGGAAGAGAATCGTAATGAAGAAAGCCGATGTCACGTTTCTGGCTGCCATACCAGTTTATTGCCGAAGCATTCTGCTCCCGAATAAGCCGCAATACATCGGCAAATGGAAAATATGCCTCTGTTAATCAGCGGCAAGCAATCCCGATTCTGACGGCGGAAGCCGTTCAAAAATAGGAGGAAGCCATTATGAAGAAACTCGTTTCCCTGTTGCTGGTTGCCGTGCTGCTTTGCTTCTCTGTCAGCGCACTGGCCTACAGCCCCGAAGAGCCCATCACAATTCAGTTCTGGCACACCCGCGGCAGCGGTGCCCAGCAAGAAACCATGAATTATCAGATCGACGCTTTCAATGAAACCGTCGGCAAGGAAAAGGGCATCATAGTAGAAGGAACCTACATTGGCGGCTATGCTGACATCATGGCTAAGGTTCAGCTGTCAGTTGCTTCCAGTGAGCAGCCCGTCGTTTGCATTACCGGCAACACCCGTATTGCCATCCTGCAGGAAGACGGTATTCTGGAAGATATGCTGCCTTATGCCAAGGCAAGCGGCCTGGATCTGACCAACTTCTATCCCGGCATGATCAACGTACCCTATAACGATGAGAACCAGCTGTACTCCCTGCCCTACATCAAGTCCACCCCTGTTCTGTACTACAACAAGTCCATTGCTGACGCGAAGGGCATTGTGGTCCCGGATCACATGACCATGGATCAGCTCGAAGAAATCTGCAAAGCCGCCTACACTGTAGCTGACAATGGCGAAGTGGAAATTTGGGGCTTTGAATCCGTAAACGACTTTACCTACTATCAGGGCGCGTTCCTGTGGCAGCTGGGTGAAGAACTTTGGAATGCTGAAGGCGAATCCCCCGCTCTGGAAGGCACCTCCATGCTGAAAGTCCTGTCTGACTGGCGTCGCTGGGTCGATGAAGGCTGGTGCCGTCCGTTCGACAGCACCAATGCTTCCAACATCATGACCGAAATGTTCTACCAGGGCAAGCTGTTTGCCTTCTGGAACAGCTGTGCTTCCATGTCCAACATCTCCCGTTATTCCAAGGAAGCCGGCATTGAATTGGGCGTAACCAATCTGCCCACTTACGTTGCTGACAATCCTATAGTACCTATTGGCGGCGGCAATATCACACTGGTCGGAAAGAACAATACCGAAGAGCAGAAGCAGGCTGGTTGGGAGTTCATCTACTTCCTGATGAGCGATGAAATGGTAGCCTACAACGCCATCCACAGCGGCTATCTGCCCACAACTGCCACTGTTGCCACCAACGAGGAAATGCAGAAGTTCTGGGAAGAGAACCCCATCTTTAAGGTAGCTTATGATCAGCTGCCCAATGGCATTGAGCAGAGCTGGCCGTATTTCGAGTACAACAGCGAGTTCAAGACCAATATCCAGGCTGTAGTATCCCGTCTGGTGCAGGAGAAGAGCATCGACACCGCCGAGGAAGCT
>JAFYDF010000039.1 GCA_017544935.1 Clostridia bacterium | reverse complement strand
CGTATTCCTCGATCAGATCCTCCAGCGGGATCATGATATGCGCGTTTACACCGTATTGAATGATCTCGTCAGTCGTGAAAGTACAGGAGTAGATGTCCGGGTATTCTCCGGATGCCAGTGAAAGATTCTTCCAGCCATCACCGGAAGCTTCTGTCCAATTGACATGTACACCGGTCTTTGCTTCGTACCAGAGCGATGTTTTATTTGTGTTGAGATCCTCAATGCGACTCTCTGCACCAACCATAATGCTAAGCTCAGCAGGTTGGTCCACCAGAGGATAGGTGCCCTGATCCGGAACAGCCAACGCATTCATGCTCAGAATCAGGATCAGCGCCATTGCCAGCAACAAGACTCGTTTCATGGATATACCTCCTTGATTAGATTTATTCTTAACTCCAAATGGAGTTAGGTTCTCAACCTTTTACGGATCCGATCATGATGCCTTTGATGAAGTATTTCTGTACAAATGGGTACAGGATATACATTGGAACTGAAGACACTACGATCAGTGCGTACTTCATTACGTTCTGCCGGTCTTCCAGAGATGCCAATGCATCCGGATCCATCGTGGAGGTTATGTCATTAGATTCATTCAGTATGAGTATTTCCCTTAGGAAAATCGACAATGGTTTCATGGACTTGGTATTCAAGAATATCATGGCGTCAAAGTAACTGTTCCAGTGCCCCACAGCATAATACAGACCAACAACTGCGATGATCGGTACAGAAAGAGGCAGCACAATGCTCCAAAGATATCGCACCTCGCCGCAACCGTCCAAAAAAGCCGCCTCTCTAAGGTCCGATGGGATTTGCGAGGAAAAGTAGGTGCGCATGATTATCATGTTGTATACGTTGACCGCACTGGGCAGCAGAAGCACCCACACCTTGTCCAGCAACCCGTAACTGCGATAAGTCAGATAAGTTGGGATGAGACCGCCGCCAAAATACATTGTGAACACGAACAGTCCCATAATCAATCCACGCCCGTCAAGGTCAGATTTTGAGAGCGGATAAGCCGTCAATATGCAGAATAGAATACCGCACGCAGAACCGGCAAGCGTGTAAAACAGCGAGTTACGATAGCCGATCCAGATCAATTTATAAGTGAAGACTGCTTTATAGCCTTCGAGGGACCACTGCTTGGGTATGATGTTCAGCGTAAAGACATTTACCCCTTTCGAGAATGACGCCAGAATAACAAAGGCAAGTGGATAAGCTATAAGCAGCGCAAACAGGACCATGACGAAAGTGTTGACTGTCAACACAATTCGATCCTGAAGGCACGGGAGGATAGCGTTTTTTCTTTTCATATGACGCACCTCCTAAAACAGCGAGCTGCCAGAAAGCCGTCCGCTTATACGGTTCACCGACAGCAGCAAAACAAGGTTGACCAGCGAGATAAACAAGCCGATCGCCGATGCATAAGAGTATTGCGGCAGGCCACTCGTGAGTCCCTGCTTGTAAACATATGTTGCGATAACTTCAGACGCATCAATGTTCATTGAGTTCTGCAACAGGTATGCTTTTTCATATCCCACATTCAGCACCTGTCCGCAGCGCATGATAAGCAGGATACTCATGGTCGGCAGGATCGAAGGAATATCTACATGACGGATTCGTCCAAGCAGCGTCGCACCGTCAATCATCGCCGCCTCATGCAGCTCAGGAGATACTGACGCCAGCGAAGCGATATAGATAATGGAGGCATAGCCTACGTCCTGCCAAATGCTCGTCCAGATATAGATATGCTTGAATGCAGAAGGAATTCCCATATAATTCTTGGGCTGAACTCCGAACAGCCTCATAACCACGTTAAACAAACCGCCGCGTGCATCGAAGATCTGCAAGATGATCGAACACATAACTACAGTGCTGATGAAGTGAGGAAGATATGAAATCGTTTGTATTGTCTTGCGAAAATGCCGATTGGTCAGATAATTAATACACAAAGCCAGCGTCGGCGCGCAGAAAAAAGTTGACAAACTGTAAAGGCCAATGGTTATGGTGTTTAGCATTATCGTCCAGAAGTTGTAACTATTAAAGAACGTCTGGACATACTTTAGTCCAACCCACGGTGCAGTTCTTATAGTATCAGACGGCTGATAGTTCTTGAACGCGATCTGAACGCCGTACATTGGCACATACTTGAAAAGAATCAACATGGTCAGAGGAACCAGCAGCATCAGGTACAAGACCCTGTTGCGCCATATACGTTTGAGTCTCGCCATTGTGCTTCGCCCTCCTTTCCAGTTCTTATTATACTAGTATTTAAATACCGCAGCCAACGGGAAATCTTTCAGAAATCAGCCGACATTTTTTAATTCTATCATACAAATTTTACATTACAGCGTTGTTCGGCCGAAAATAAGCTGCATAAGACGTGCGAATATGGTATAATACTAGGTACCAATCTCATGAGGGACCGTCCATGAATAAACTGTTTCTTTCGCTGATACGTGTGGCGCGCAGCCGTGTGTTCCGCCGTGTGCTCGCCGGGTATCTATTGCTTATACTTGTCGTGGGCGCTGCGAACGGCGCAAGTTTTTTCGTGGCGAACCGTATAAGTCGCGAGAATATCGTTGAGCGAAGCGAACTCATACTTAAAAACGCGGGTTACCAAATCAGCGGCGCACTGCTGTTGGCTGAAAACAACAACAACATGCTGTATTTTCGCAGTGACCTGCAGTCGCTGATGAGCAAAACACGTAACAAGGACACCCTGGCCAGCGTATACGAAATCATAGGCAAACTGCCTGTGATCTATGACAGCAGCCAGGTGATCACCGGTTATTATGTCTATCTACCATCGCTGGACTATATCATCGCCCCTTCGTCAGGCATATCTCAAATCGATCTATATTATGATTCTTACTTCGCCATATCAAAAACGGAGTCGTGTGCTGAATGGCGTGCGGCTGTGCTCACAGGCGACCGGAGCAAGATGCACGCATTTTATAAAGAAGCTTCTGATATCCTTTATTCCACATCCATTCCCAGTAAGGCTGTAGGTGTGGAGCCCTGCCGCGCTGTCTATACGCTTTCTTCGGAAAACATCATAAAACTCATCACACGGACGTTTGCAGGCGGAGAAGATGATGAACAGTTCGTATGCATCACGGATGCTAATGGCCTTATCCTCTGTGCCGACTCAGGTTACGATGAGGACATCACGTCAAATGGTTATACTCACATTAGCTGTAAGCTCACTGTGAGCGGTCTGGAGGCACACATTTATATATCAAACCAGAGTATTGCACGAGAAGCCGCCCAAAGCGTAAAGTCTTTGTTTTCAGTGCTTATCTGGATGTTAGCCCTGGCTCTGCTACTTATCATCTTAGTTGCCGCATCAAACCTGAAACCTCTTATTGGAATAGCTGAACGCGCAGAAGAACTGGGCGGTAAATCGCACGGCCTTGGCCTTATCAGCGAGGCTTTCTCACAGGTGGACAAGAATCGGCAGGAACTGCAGCATGCGCTGCAACTGCAGAATGAATACCTTCGCAACGCATGTGTGAATCGCCTGATACGCGGCAGCGGACGGGATGAACTTGAGTTAGAGGAGATGCTGAAGGCAGCTCAGATAGAATTAAACGGCGAAAGATTTCGAGCATGCATCATCGTCTTCGAGCATTTGGCATCCGGGGCAAATGCTCAGGCTCTCGGCCTGGAAGTTCTGAGCGGATTTTCACCACGCCTGTCGGTGCTTACGTTGGATAATACCGAAACGATACTCGCACTGTACTCGATTCGGGAAGCTGAAACAGACATAGATCGAGTTTTTTTCACCAAAGTGTATAACACACTCAAAGATAAGGCAAACATAGAGAGCATTTTCTATCT
>JAFYDF010000038.1 GCA_017544935.1 Clostridia bacterium | reverse complement strand
TTATATATACTGACAAAGAAGAATACATCAAAAAGGATAGCCAGGATCGCGAGCCTGGAGGAGGCGACGTTCTTGGTATAGCGTAAGCGATCCAGTTTTACTTCGCGCTCATCGTTCATGCGGACACCGCCTTTCCAGCTTCAAGCAGCTGTTTTTCTTCCTTCATGAGCTTCATCTTCCAGATTGTGTTCAGAATCAGGAGCGCCGTCACCGCCAGTGTAATGGCGAATACGGCATAGTGTGCGTCAAACCAGAATGTGGAATCGATGTAGGGCGTTTCCCACAGTTCCGCATGGAACTGCAGCGCATCAAAGTCCAGTTTCAGGAACTGTGCCTTGAAGGCGGTAAGCTGCGCGTGCGCCCACACGGCAACGCCTATGTTGGCTGCCACATTGAGCCCGACTGCAGCATAGTTGCCTACATAATATTTCCTGCGCACATTCGTGTTCGTTATGAACAGAAGGCAGGAAAGCAGGATAAGCCCGATGCTCACCCTCAGCAGCGCTCTGTTGAAGGGCTGCATATCATAATAGATGATCGACCCGGGCACGTCCGTATCGGTCAGATCATACGGATTCAGCATTGTGGGATACAGGCTGTCATACAAGTCTGTCATCAGTCCCAGTGAATATAGGAATACGATCACACTGGCAAAAATTGACAAAAGACATATGACCCGCTGTGCAGTCATTTGTTTTTTATACATGACGACCTTCCCCCGCTTCTTATCGGCGTCCCCCGCCCGCCCCCGGAGGGGCGGACGGGTCTGCCGGTCTTTGGTAGTTGATTAAAGAGTCTTTCGGAAATGATTATTGGAGAGTTGCGTAGTAAGCCTGCAGGCGGTTCCAGGCCTGGTTCTTCAGAGCCAGATACTGGCGGCCCTTCCAGGCGGTGGTCACAGTCTGAGCAGCTTCTTCAGCACTGCCGATACCTTCTTCGGTGAAGCCCTTGGCAATGATGTTGACCAGGACGTTCTCGCCGCCCTTGCCGCTGGAGAACTTGCCGTTGGCGGTCAGCTCGGTGTAGCCGTTGAGCATATCGTTCTCGTTCTTGGTGCTGGGCAGAACGGTGGGCACAGAGGTGTACCAGCTGTTCTCAGCCAGAGCGAGCTCGGGATGCTTGATGGTGCCCAGACCGATAGCAACGGAGATCTTGCCGGCGCCTTCGCGGCCGACATCATGCGTGCACTGATACTCGAAGGCCTGGCTCTTAACAAAGCTCAGAGTGGAGCCCAGGTACTGACGGGCATAGTTGGTGTAGTTGCCGGGCGTCTTGATGGCCCAGAGTTCCTCACGGGTGGCATCGGCGATCTCGGGCATTTCCTTGCCGTTGAACAGGAAGGTCACATAGGAACCGTCGGCATTGGTCTTGATGAACGCATCAGGACCGTAGCTCATCAGGATCTGGCCCTTCTCGGAGTAAGCATAGTCGATCAGAGCAAGAGCAGCATTCAGCTTGTCGGGATTGCCCTCGACACCGGCCTTGGAGATGCCCCAGCCGTCGGTCTTGACAGAACGCCAGGACTCGGTAAAGCGCATATAGACGCCGCCTTCAGTGCCGTCAAACCACTTGGCAACAGGCACCATAACGGCCATGTACTTCTCGCCCTCCTGAAGCTTGGTAGCGTTCATCAGGGTCTGGGTCTGGTTGTAGTCATAGCTCATGAAGCCAAGGTCATTTTCCAGATAGGTGCCACTGTTTTCTTTGGAGTTGTCAATGAACGCCTTGGAGATCAGGCCTTCCAGAACCAGGTCATGCATACGGGCGAGAGCTTCGTAGGTTTCAACCTGCTGACGGGCGTCGTAGAGCTTGCCGTCAACGCCGACATACAGGTAATCCTGACGGGCTTCCAGACCGCGTACGCCGAACAGGGTGCCGGCAAAGCGGAACAGGTCAACACGGCGCTGGTTGTTATCATCTTCACGGGAGAACAGGCCCTGCACGGTATCGGTGCCGTTCAGTGTCTGGGGGTTGGCGACTACGCAGCGCAGCAGCGCGACCAGTTCGTCAGCATCCCAGGCAGCGTTCTGGCCCATGTACAGGTTGGAGCGCTCGGTGCCATAGTAGCCGTTGTAAGCTTCGTCGATGTAGGTGCGCAGCATGTTGACCGCTTCAACACCGGTCATGCTGCCCTTTTCGTTCATCTTGGCAACGATATTGCCGGCCTTGTCGTAATCCTTGGTCACGATCTCGGTGGCAGTGCCGTCCAGGGTGGGAGTTTCGATCTCGACCTTGCCGGTCAGAGGCATATAGGGCTGGTAAACGGGAGCAGCAGTGTTGCCGCAGGCTTCAGCGGTGAACTCGCCATCGCCGTCCAGCAGCTTCTGCAGCCAGTCAACACGCATCAGGGGCATACGCTCGATGTCATCCACGCCGTCAAAATAGGGGCTGAAGTAGATGGCGCCGGTGTTGGTGTTGCCCGTAACGGACAGGCGGACGATGGGGTTGGCTTCCAGATAAGCCTTGAAGTTGGGCAGCTGATCCATGTAATCAGCCAGGTTCACGATGCTGCCGGCCTCACCGTACTCGGTCAGGGTGCTGGCGGTACCGCTGATCATGTCCACCTCGTTCAGGCGGTCTTTCCAGTACTCGAATTCCTTATTGGCGCTCTGGCCGGTATACAGGCTCTCGAACTTTACGCCCAGGATCTTTTCGAGCTCGACCCAGGTAGGCTTCAGATCGCCGGTGTTGTAGGTAACGCCGTCAGCCAGCGTAATGCCCGCACCCGCGATATCCGCATCGAAAGTGATACCAGTCTGCTTGCTGTTGTAACCGGTCGCCATGCGCAGGACGGTCTCAGCAGAAGCACTGGCTGCCAGGCCCAGCAGTAAAACGCAGACCAGGACAAGAGATAGTACCTTCTTCATGTTAAAATACCTCCTAAAGTATTTATTCCTTCACACCGCCGGCATTGGTGCCTTTGGCGAAGTACTTCTGAATAAAGGGATAGATGATCAGGATCGGCACGATGGAGCACACGATCAGCGCGTAGATCACGGAGTCGGAAGCGAAGACTTCGTTCCAGCCCGCCATGAACTCGGGGTCAGTGTACTGCTCGAGGCGCAGACGGATGAACACCTGCAGCGGATGCTCGTTCTGGTTGCTGATCATCTGGCGCGCCCAGAAGTAGCCGTTCCAGCGGGAGATCGCGAAGAACAGCGTGACCGTCGCGATCGTGGACTTGGACATGGGGATGAACACCTTCGAGAGCACCTGGAACTCGGTCGCACCGTCCACGATGGCAGCTTCCTCGATCTCGCTGGGCACGTTCTCAAACGCATTGCGCAGCAGGATGATGTTCATAGCCGCCATACCCATGGCGATGACCACCAGCCATTTGTCGTCCATGATGCCGATGGAGTTGAATACGCTCTTCGTGGCCAGGTAGTTCAGGTACTGCGGGACAAGGCCGGCAGCGAACCACATGGTGAACACGAGATAGAAGTTGAAGAATTTGCGGAAGAGCAGGCGCTTCTTGCTCAGCGCATACGCACCGAGGATCGCTACGCCCAGTGCCCAGATCGTTCCGTAGATGGTCAGGAACAAAGTGTTCGAGTACGCGTTCCAGAACATGTTGTCATTGAACATCTGCCGGAAGGCGTTGAACTGCACGTCTTTGGGGAACAGCACTACTTCGCCGTATTCCACCGCATGGCGGCCGCTCATGGATGCGGAGATCGCATACACGAACGGATACAGGCAGCCCAGTGCGAACACCGTCAGAAGGGTGTAGCTGATCACTTTGAAAATCAGTTCGGAGATCTCCAGTTTTCTTTTCACAGCCGGTTCCCCCTTCCCTTAATAAAGCGATACATCCGTGGCCTTGCGCGCAATGGTGTTTGCGCCAATGACCAGCAGCATGCCGATTACGTTGTTCATCATTTCAGCCGCTGAGGCAATGCCCTTGGCCGCGCCCTGCAGACCGTAACGCTGTGCGAACGTGGAGACCACGTCAGCAGTCACGTAAGTGTTGGTGTTGTACAGCAGCAGGACCTTCTCGTAGCCGATGTTCAGCAGCGAGCCGATACGCGTGATGAGCATGATCACGATCGTGGAGAGGATGCTGGGCAGCACGACATAGCGCATCTGTGCCATCTTGTTGGCGCCGTCGATCTGCGCCGCCTCATAGCTGGTCGGCGAGATCGCGATGATCGCCGCGAAGAACACGATGCTGTCATAGCCCGCGCTCTCCCAGATACCGCTGATCTGGTAGATGCCGCGGAAGAAGTTCGGGTTGTTCAGCAGTCCGCCCTGCGCCACATCCTTTGAGATCAGCCCGATATTGCTCAGGAACTGGGAAAGGATGCCCATGCCGCTCGTCAGAGAGCCCTGCTTGACAAGCATGGTCACCAGGGAGGTCATGACGACCGTAGACATGAACTTGGGCAGGTAGGTCAATACTTGGTATACGCTGCGGGCGATGTTCGAGCGCACTTCATTGAAGAACAGCGCCAGGATGATCGGCATGGGGAAGCCGAAGCACAGCCCGTAGAAGCTCAGCAGGAAGGTATTGCGCATCGCACGCCAGAAATCGGTGGAAAGCCCGCTTCCGCCGACCAGCAGTGTTTTGAAATAGGAGAAACCCGCAAACAGCTGCTGCGATACAGGCTTGATCTCGTCTGACACCTTAAAGGAGCCCAGCAGTTCGTACATGGGCAGGTAGCGCCAGAAGAGGAACACGAGCAGAGTCGGGATCAGCATTACGTAAAGGCGCCAGTCCTTTACGATCGTGCGGCCGACATGCAGCCAGTAGTGTTTCTCTACATCATCGCGGACGACTTGTTCGGGGTTTTCATGATAGGTGCCGCTGGAAGGATCCAACACCAGATAATCCGCTGCTTTCCCTTTCATCAAACTCCTCCTTTTTCTTCTTCCTGCTCTTTCTGAACGCGGAGCAGGTAGTGATTCTGATCTTCAAGCATTCCGTCCAGCCGACGGACGATCCAGATGATAACCAGTGTAAATAACAGTGAAATTACATCGGTAGTGAAAAAGCCGAGCGCCTGTGCTGCCGATGCGCCGAATACCAGCGATACGAGGAAACGCCCAAGCTGCATCAGCACCAGCGTCAGACCGCCAAACAGCATTGTTTTCAGCGCGTCCTGCCGGATCGTTTCCGTACCCCAGGCCTTCTTCAGTCCAAGCGCGCCCAGTGCCAGCAGATTGCCGATGCAGTAGATCGCGTACTGCTCAGCCGTACCGCCTGAAGCGCGGCAGAACACGATTCCGCCAAGGACCGCGTGGATCGCTCCCCATATGCCCCAGCGCATCATCACGATGGCTGTTACGGCAGCTACGACGGAAACGGTGTATGGCTCGGCAGGAAACCAGCGTGTCGCCGCCGAAACGGCGATGGTCTCAAATATGATCAGCATAAACGCAAACAACGTCAGATCGATTGCGCGATACTGACCGACCGAGAACCGTCCCTTCAAGTCATCACCTCCGCAGAGCATGACAAAAACGTCCACATATTTACCATAATTATAGAATCGTTCTTTGCGCCAGTACATGCCCAAAACGAATTGACGCATGTACAAAACAGACATCTTTTCAAAAATGCAACATTTCCCCCAATCATGTGTTATACTGATATCGGTTGATAGATAATTGCCCGGAGGCGATGCACATGCATGAGACGATACAGGTCAATTCGGATGCCTGCCTGCAGCAGGTACTGGATTCCGCGCCCGAAGGCGCCTGTATCTGCCTGCCTGCGGGTGAATGGCGGGAAAAGCTGACCGTGCGCACGCCCGGGATCACCATCATTGGAGCCGGTGCTGACAGCACGCGCATCGTTTTTGATGACTATGCGCAGAAGATCCATGCGGACGGCCGGGAGTATAATACATTCCGAACTTTCACTGTCGCCGTGACTGCCGATCATGTCACGATGCGAAATCTTGCCATCATCAATGACTCGCTGCATCCTGAGATCAAAGGCCAGGAAGTCGCCCTGACAGTATACGGAGACGATTTTGTCATGGAGGACTGCAGGCTGACGTCCACCCAGGATACGCTGTTTGCCGGGCCGCTGCCGCCGGACCTCTGTGAGCGATACGTCACACTGCTGCATGCCGAGCTGTGTCAGGACAGGCCACTGCGCCAGCGTTTCACAAACTGCCTGATCGAAGGCACGGTCGACTTCATCTTCGGCTGCGGTGAAACGCTTTTTGAAAACTGTGAGATCCGTTCGCTGTGCGACGCGCGCGGGACCGGATACTGTGCCGCGCCTGCGCACGCACTGTCACAGGAGAAAGGGTTCCTGTTCCGCGAATGCCGCTTCACGCAAGAAGCGGGCGTAGGCGCCGGAACGATCTATCTCGCACGGCCCTGGCGCGATTACGGGCTTGCCGAGTTCGAAAACTGCACGTATGACGCGCATATCGCCACTGTTGGCTTTGATAAATGGAATGATACAGACCGCGACAAAACCGCCCGCTTTTATGAAACGCCGCTGCCAGTCGGACGCGTAAGCTGGGCAAGAACACGATAAGAACGGAGGAATCGTCTATGCAACAGAACCAGGAGCGCAAATCCCCCCGCTTCATTACTTTCGGTGAGATCATGCTGCGTCTGACTCCGCCCAATAATGAACTGATCCGTACAACACCCACTTTTGACGCGCACTTTGGCGGCAGTGAGGCGAATATTGCCCTCGCACTCGCCAACCTGGGTATTGACAGCTCGTTCTTTACCGTGGTTCCCGACAATGCCGTAGGCAAGAGCGCGATCCGCATGCTGCGTGCCAATAATGTCGACTGCGATCCCGTCATTCTCTCAACGCCCGAACAGACGCCCACTCATCGTCTCGGTGTCTATTATCTCGAGACCGGCTACAGCGTCCGTCCCAGCAAGGTGACTTATGACCGCAAGCACAGCGCCATTACTGAATATGATCTGACTACCGTCGATCTGACTGCGCTGCTCAGGGATTATGACTGGCTGCACCTGAGCGGCATTACTCCGGCCCTCACGCCTGGCTGCGCAGACTTCATTCTGCGCATGATGGCCAAGGCAAAGGAACTGGGCCTCACCGTCAGCTTTGACGGGAACTTCCGCTCCACCCTCTGGACCTGGGAAGCAGCGCGCGATTTCTGCACGAAGTGCCTGCCCTATGTGGATGTGCTCTTCGGCATCGAACCGTATCACCTGTGGCGCGATGAGAACGATCCTGCCCAGGGAGATGTGAAAGACGGACTGCCCATGCAGCCCAGCTTCGACGAGCAGGATACCGTATTCAAGGCGTTCGTAAAGCGCTATCCCAATATCAAGTGCATCGCACGCCATGTGCGTTATGCGCATTCAGGTAATGAAAACAGCCTGAAAGCCTACCTGTGGCTGGATGGCCGCACCTGGGAAAGCAAGCTGTTCCGGTTCCAGATCCTTGACGGCGTAGGCGGCGGTGACGCGTTCGCGTCCGGCCTGATCTATGCCATGATGAATAAGTATACTCCCGAAGACATCGCGAATTTCGCTGTCGCATCGAGCGTGATCAAGCATACCATCCATGGTGACGGAAATATCATCGACAGCCCTGAAACCATCCGGCAGCTCATGGATATGAGTTTCGATATCAAACGGTAATCTCACGCACATATTCGTTCTTGACCCTTAAGCAAACAAAGAGGACTCTTTCGGAAAATCTGTTTTCCAGAGAGTCCTCTCTTCGTTATTCCTTTATCAGGTACCAGCGGGTATTATTCAGGATCTGCGTCTTTCACATCGGCTTGCCGATCATAGCCTGTCGTAGAGTTCCTCCAGCATCCTGCGCGCCGGTACCGCAGTCGTGTTATCGGTATTCTCCAGAGTCGCCTGAATGAAGGGCTTGCGTTCCTTCATAAAGCGAAGGATCCGGGTGTAATCCATATTCCCCGTCCCGGCAGCCACGCTCACCAGTTTGCCTTCGCGCACGATAAAGTCTTTC
>JAFYDF010000037.1 GCA_017544935.1 Clostridia bacterium | reverse complement strand
GTATCCATTTGCATCGATACTCTGCAGATCCCCACTGAAAGAAGTGATGTAGCTGTCACCGTTCAGCGTCCAGCTGCTGCCCTCATCCATGGTCACATGGACCGCGCCGCCTTCCTGCTTCGCATTGATGCTGCCGGTGAAGTCCGATTCTGTCATGTTGATGGAGAGCGTGGAGATGCTGTCCACGGTGATGGAACCGGTCAGCGTCTGATGCTCCGCGTTCAGCGTACACCTGCCGCCGTTCCGTCCATCCTTGCCCCAGCGGCCGGCAGAGACGATCAGCAGTGAGCCGTCTTCGGACAGATTCAGCGCGGCATCGTTCAGGTTGATGACGCTGGCGGTATTGGTGCAGTAGAACATTGCGCCGCTATAGGAGGTAATGGTGCCGCCGATCATGGAAAAGACGCTGGTGCCTTCCTTTGCATCCCCGGAGGCACTCTGGTAGAGCAGTACGTTCGCATGGATACTGCCGTTTTTCGTGGACTGATCGTTGCCTTCGATGGTGACGTTCTCCAAGGTTACGCTGTTCATGCCCTCGATGATGACAGCCCGGGACTGTTCCGATACGCATTCCGCGTTTCGCACCGTAATCTCCGCTGTACTGTAAATTGCCGGGCAGCCATTCGTTCCGGTGGAAGTATAGGTTCCGCCGTCCAGCACCATGACGCCGCCGCCCCGGTCAGAACGGATCGCCGCCTTGCTCGCGCTGGTCACCGTCAGGCTGCTGCCATAAAGCGTTCCGCCGCCGGCTACCTGCACGCCGCCCGAGCCTCCGCCTGTGACATTGACGATACAGTCTGAGATGTTGACGGTACCACCGTCATAGGCAAAGACACCGGTTGCGTTTTGTGCGGTCGCTTCGATGGTTGAATTACTGATGGTCAGTGTGGCCTGATCATACACCCGAACTGCTGCGTTGACGCCGCGGAAGCTGGATGCATCCGCGCTGGATGCGTTTCCTCCGGTCTTCTCAATCACGGCGTCCGTAATCATGCGTTCCTGCGCGCCGTTCACATCCACGGCGCTCTGATCGTCTTCGGTTGCTGTATACACAGCAGTGTCTGCAAGCGCGCCAGCCGTCAGAAGGCAGATCAGCAAAATGGCTGTACAAATTCGTTTCATTGGCTTGCTGTCCTTCCTGTATTTCTGTTCGGTATTTCATGGACGGATCGTTGATTCGTCCATGGTTTGTCGAGCATTGCTGCGAAGGAACGGTTTGTGCTCTGCGCCGAAGTGATCTGCATGGAGCATGCCGTATCTCCGGGAAAAGCCGGCTTTCATTCCTGGCCTCCTTATGGCTGATCACCCTCAGAAATACGGACAAACTGTTCCGCTCTGGTTCTTTCCGCAGAGGAAATCAAAAAGAAAACATCCCTCACAGCTGACATCGTCATTGTAAGGGAGGCTGATTGAAGAAAGATTGAACCTTCTTTTATTTTTTGGTTCTTCACGGAAAGTTAGGGAATGGGACAGATAGAAACCTGACGAGGGTAAAGAAGAAATGGTTGTCTCTGTACCCATAAGCCAAGCGCTTAGCGACCTTAATCTTGTTGTTAAAACCCTCAAGTTTTCCCGTTGATATTGGATAGATGGCATGAGCAATCAGACCATCTATCCTTTTTTCCTTCAACTCAGCGAATCGGACAAGTGCAGGTATGCCGCTTTCCTTTGCTGCGGCAAACCATTTCTTCCATGCGCTTTCGGCAACAATCACATCACGAAGATTGAAGAGGCCGCACATCTCTTCCTTCATCGCATAGCATATGGCCAGATCAGAATGCGCGTCGAGAATTTCAGTCAGATTTGTTGCCTGGGAATCCCGGAGTGTATCGTGATTTTTCAGTAATGCCCAGCGTGCCCTTTTGACTCTGGTATACTTGCGTCGTTCCTGTCGGGCCTCTTCCTTCGCCTGCTTACGGTCTTCGCCGTGAAGCTGAGACAGCGATTCCCGCAGAGCATCGGCTTTCTCCTTGTGCGCTCTCGCCTCTGTGAGGCGGACAACGCCCAGGACATCCTTGCCAAACTGTGCCTGCATATGATAACGGTCATACACGATCATCGCATGCGGAAGATGCTTCCTGACCAGGATGTGGTAGGACGCATTCATGTCCATGGCAACGGCCATGACTTTCGACAGGAAAGCCGGCTCTGTTTCTGTGAAGAACTGTTCAAAATCTTCTTTGCTCCGTCCTTCGCCAACCCAAAGGACTTCTCCTGTTTCCAGGTCCATGACGCATGTCGCGTAGGTATGCCCTTTGTGAATCGCGAACTCGTCCACTGCCAGCAGCCGGGGCCTGTATCCGTCAGCCTTCAGCTCTGCCATATGCTCTTCCAGGGTACTTTCCATGATCTCCAGATGCAGATTGCGAATGGTTTCCCAATGGATCCCGGTCAGGCTCTGGATTGACCGGATGGATACCTTGAACCGGAGCATCGCCTGAATCCACCGTGCAGCCCGCTCCGTCACTTTCGTTCCGGGATGCTGCACCGGTACTTCTTCAGTGAACTTTTTCCCGCACTGCCTGCACTCGAAACGGTGGCATACAAATGTAAGTTCCTGCGCCATCCCGTACCAGACAGGCATATCTTTCAGTGTTACATGCCCATACCCGTCTGCATACACTTTCCCCCTGCAGTGCGGGCAGATGACTTCCTTTGTTTCCCTCTCACTCTCAAACAGCAGGACGGACTGCTCTCCATCCAGGTCCCGCATGTAGCTCTTGCAGATAAACTGTTGACATCTCAGTTGGATTGCGATATCTTCTTCACGGAGCATAGTATGACTTCCTTCTTGTTTGTGTCGCTACTACAATTAGAAGTCATCTGTGCTCTTTTTGCAACCTCTTTTTACTGACTATTCCCTAACTTTCCGTGAAGAACCAAAAAAACTGAGCGCAGTATCCAGCGGCGCTCTCTTTTTCCCGGTCAATCTATTCCTGCAGGATCCTTCCCACGGTCTGCAGCAAATACAGCTGAAATGGATACTATATACAGCAAAAGGCTGTCTCCTTTTTGCGGACCAGGAGACAGCCTTCTGCTTTTTTCGGTCAGAGCCGATTATGCTCTGTTTTCCAATCTTCAGCACTCATTCTGGATATCAATCCAGCGGAAACAGAAATCGAATGCTCTTTCCCCGGTCAGAACAATCCGATCCCTCATGGGCTGAGGTCCGCAGGACGCACTGCCAAGCGGGCCCATTACACCGTCAAAGCACACTTCTGTGAGATTCTCGTCATGCAGGTCATATGTATGCTGCGCCTCATCCAGGAGTTCCTGGGTATAATGGTGGGCCGAAAAGCTGAAATCCTTTCCCCGGATTTCAAACCCTGTGCCGCTCTCTTT
>JAFYDF010000036.1 GCA_017544935.1 Clostridia bacterium | reverse complement strand
GGCAGAGAATGATATGCTTTCACGGAATGAACCCTTCTGTCCAAATACAATTTAGGGCTCAATGCCCTTATAAATCATATCATAATTATCAAGTAACTTCCAGTATTTCAGGCGTGAATTGACTTATCACATTCATGGACAACAAGATGCATGTGAAAATGAAACTGGCAGTCAAGTCTTGCAAACAGCGCCAGTATAATTTATAATAAGCAGGAAAAGGAGGGGCCGTTTGTTGTTTAATATCGGATTTGCAGAGCTGTTGCTCGTGCTTGTCATCGCATACGTGATCGTCGGTCCCAAAGATCTTCCTCGTGTGGCTCGCTGGCTTGGACGCATGGTCCGTCGTGCCCGTCAACTAATCCGTGAAATCAAATCAGAGGTTGGCTGGGACGAAATGATGGCAGAAACCGAGGACGTGCGCCGGGATATTGATGCAACCCTGAAAGAAACAGATATTACAGCAGATCTGAAAGATGCCGGGAAAACGCTTCGCAAAACGATGAAGGAAGCGGAAACCGAGGCTATGAAGAAAACAGATCAGCAAACGGAGGGCAAACAATGAGACTTGGAACAACGGAGATCATCCTGATTATCGTATTGGCACTGGTACTGTTCGGCGGCGGCAAACTAGCTGGCGTTGGTAAAGCCCTTGGTAAAAGTATCAAAGATTTCAAAAGCGAAGTAAAAGACGACGATAAGCCTGACAAAAAAGAGCAGGCAGACGACCAGGAGAAGGCATGAGCACCGCCGGACCGGTCAACCAGGATGGCCGGGACAGCGAGGAAACCTCCCCGCAGGAAAAGCGGGCTTCTTTGCTTTCCCATCTCCTGGCGTTAAGAAAAGTACTGATTATCTGCGCGGCCGCAATTGCGGCAGCGTTTTTTCTCGTATTCTATCTCCTGATTAACCGATTAATGGACTGGATCATAGGTCCAATAAGCGCTCGAGGAATCGAGATCATTTATACCGCCATGTCAGAAGCACTGGTAACCAAGTTCAAAGTAGCATTAATCGCTGCCGTAATATTGGCAAGTCCTATAGTAATCTGGCAGGTGTGGAGTTTCATTAAACCAGGTCTTTATCCGAATGAGCAAAAGCAGTTCCGTATCCTGTTCTTCGTCGCTTTGATGCTGTTCCTAATGGGTGTTACCTTCTGTTATTTCGCAGTATATACGCTTGCGGTTGATTTCTTCCTTATACAAGGTGACGGGCTTGCAACCCCAATGCTCTCTATTGATAAATATGTAAATTTCCTCTTCGGGTTTATCGTACCCTTCGGAATAGCATTTCTGCTTCCCGTTGCGCTGTATCTGACCACGCGCATAGGCTGGACTAATGCAAAAATGTTGACTTCCAAACGGAAATTTGTCATCCTAGGTGTTTTTGTCTTAGCAGCAATCCTTACGCCTCCAGATATCGTATCCCAAGTAGCGTTAGGCGTTCCGCTATGCCTGCTGTATGAAGCAGGAATCTTGGTAGCACGTCTGACAAAGCCAAGGCCGCGGGAATAAACACAATTTTTCGCAATAAACAATCGAATTTTTCCTATATTTTTTTACCAATAGGTATAAGCTTCTATTGTAATTGCAGAATAGATATGCTATTATCTAAATGGAACAACAGCACTCCGAGTCCTGTGTGACCCTCCGGGCCAGCAGGACCATTGAGTGTTTTCGGCAACGGAAGCGCTTGCCTTTTGCGAAGGAGTTCATTGTCGTTTCGCTTTTTTGTGTGTGCAATAAAGCAGGAATGATATGAGCTCTGTTTTGTTCTGTATTCATTCTCGAAATATGAGGAGGGGGTTTCATGACCGAATCGAAGGACCGCAGAAGTTTTCTGGACAAGGACTACACCCGCAGGCAGTTCCTGAAGCTGTCCGGAAAAAGCCTGGCTGGCCTGGCACTGTCCACTTCGCTGCTCAGCGTGCTGGGTGTCTCCGAGCAGGCTGTAGCCGAGGACAAAGTACGCGTATGGGCATTCCCGCAAGGTCTGCTTGTAGTAAACTCTGACCGCTGCGTTGGCTGCCAGCGCTGCGAGATCAACTGCACGCTTACGAACGATGGCTGCTGCTCCAGTTACATCTCCCGCGTTAAGGTAACGCGCAACCTGTTCTCCAGCCGCAACGGCGCAGGTCTGTATACGGAAGACAGCTGGACTTACTTCCCCGATACCTGCCGCCAGTGCGAAAAACCCGCCTGCGGTGAAGCTTGTCCGATGGGCGCGATTTATGCCGATGAATCCGGCATCAAGCGCGTTGATACTAACAAGTGCGTCGGCTGCGGTATGTGCACTGAAGCATGCCCCTGGCATATGCCTACCGTGAATCCCGCAACGCAAAAATCCTCCAAGTGCATTATGTGCGGCGCCTGTGCCGAGGGCTGCCCCTCCGGCGCTTTGAGCATCGTCCCCTGGGATCAGATTACCGCTGTATCCCAGTTGGTATGATGGTCGCAGCCTAACAGGACGAAAGATAACAGGAGGGACAAGTAATGTCTGTAAAAAATGGAATCAACGGATGGGCTGGCACGATCCTGCGCATTAATCTGACCACCGGCGCCATCACCAAAGAAGATACTCTTCCCAAGTATAAGCCCTATATCGGCGGCATGGGTCTAGGTTACAAAGTCATTTGGGACGAAGTCCCGCTCGACACCGATCCTCTTGGACCGGACGCCAAGTGCGTATTTGCCGTAGGTCCTCTGACGGCTTCTGGTGTCCCCTGCTCCGGGCGCATGAACATAACCTTACTCTCCTGCTGGAGCAAGGGCTATTCCATCGTGGACGCACACATGGGCGGCCACATCGCGCACGCCTTCAAGTATGCCGGCTATGATGCCATGATCCTGGAAGGCCAGAGCGACAAACCCGTCTATATTAAGATCGAAGACGAAAAAGTGACTATAGAAGACGCCGCACATCTGTGGGGCAAGGGCACTTTTGAGGCCAATGCGACTCTGGCTAAGGATAATGGTCCTGAGTTTGATGTCGCCACCATCGGTCCTGCTGGCGAGAACCTGGTGCCCATGAGCAATATCATGACTTCCTTCGGCAACAGTGGCGGCGCTGGTATCGGTGCTCTGCTCGGCAGCAAAAAGGTCAAGGGTATCGCCGTACGCGGTACTGGAGCGGTAAAGATTGCACGCCCTGTCGAAGTACGCGAACTGTCCAACTATATGATCCGCGACCTGGTGGGCGGCAACAACAATCATACTGTTCCTTGTCATGCCCAGAGCTGGTCTGAATATGTAGCCACCAATAACCGTTGGCAGGGCGCCCCTGGCATCACCTGGGACAAAGCCAGCAAAGGCCCCATCGATATGGGCGAGCAACCCAGTGGCCAGATCAATGTGGCAGCACTGCGCTGCAACAAGGGCGTGTTCGACTTCGGCGAGACCGCTGAGAAGTACACTGTCAAGCAGGGCGGCTGCTCTTCCTGCCCGGTACGTTGCTACACTGAATACGAAATGGATCCGCTGGCCGAGTATGACCTGCCTACCCACGTATCCAACACCTGCATGCCGATCATCAAGATGCTTGAGTGGTATCCCGATCATGTAGATGCTACCACCGGTGAGAAAGTTAAGTCCACCCACAGCTTTGCCGATGACGGCGATGCCAAGATGATCCTGGGCGGTGCCGGCTCCCGTGCAGCAGACGACTATGGCGTATGGTGCAACTATGGCAACCTGTATGAAGATTTCAACATGGCCTATACAACCGGTGTTCTGAAGGATGTAGCTGACCGTTTGTATCCCGGCGAGTGGGAAACTATTCCCTGGGATCTGATGGAGAGCGGCGATCCCCGCTGGGTCGTTGAGTGCTACCGCCGTATCTCGACCGGCGAAGGCCTGTTCGCAGACCTTGGTCTGGGCACTTATCGTCTGTATGAAAAATGGGGCATGGACGATCCGGCAAAGAACGTGGCAGGCGTCAGCTTCTATGATTTCGTAAATGCCAAAAACTTCAACATCGGTCATAACGGTTATCCCCGTCATCATGGTCCTGAAAACTGCTGGCAGGCCGGCACACTGTACAGCATGATGTATAACCGTGACTGCATGATCCATCATCTGATCAATTTCTGCTCTTCCGGTGCACCTTACAACGAGATCATCAAGCCCGTGCTGGAGTACTTCTTCGGCGAAGGCTGGACGGATGCCCAGAAGAAATACACCCCCATCAATGCAAACAAAATCAAGTTGGCTAAATGGGCATTCATTGGCAAGCAGTGGCATGACAGCGCCACGCTGTGCAACTGGATGTATCCTATGACCATCTCCACCGCCAAGAAGCGCAACTATATCGGTGACCTGGATCTGGACGGCAAATATATGACCGCTGTTACCGGTGAAGATTATACCCGTGAAGATCAGGAGCGCGATTCTGAACGCATTTCCCAGCTTCTGCGCGTTATGACCGCCGTCAGCTTCAAGCTGAACCTTGGCAGCACCAATCTGCGCAAGGATCATGATAAGGTCAGCGAATGGGTGTTTGATAAAGAGCCGAACTTCAAGGCATTTGAGGAAGGCACTGTCAAGCTGGATCGTGAAGACTGGGAAAAGAGCCTGGATATGTGGTATGAGGCCATGGGTTGGGACAAGGAGACTGGTATCCCCACCCGTGCAACGCTGGAAAAATTCGATCTGGGCGATTGCGCCGACAAGCTCGAAGAGCTTGGTTTGATCTAATTCCACGTGGCACAAAGGAGGGTCTGATACATGGCATTGTTCGGACGCAGAAAGCCGGGCTTCGCGAAAGATGTCAGTATGAAGCCTAGTGAAATCCCGGGCGAATTCAGCGATGCGCTGGATCCTGCAATGCAGCGGGCGGCAGAAACACCTGCAGCAGAGGGAGCCGCGAACAGCAAACCGGATATCTTCGACTATATGCAGTCTCTTCCGGACGTTGAAGATCCGTTCGTTCCCTCCGCTCCGGAACCGGAAATGCCCCCGGAGCCTGAAAAAACAAAGGCTCAGTTACTGGCATGCTTTATCCGTGAACGCTGTGGGGCTTCACTGATTACTCCTAAGTCTTTGATCAGTCAGGATGAAGAAGACATCGACGCTCTTCTGAATGAGCTCTGGCAGGACGAAAGTTGCAAGGACATCTGTACTGTAGAAGGAAGGAAAGACATCTATTTCTATTCCGATGAACTTATGGCACATAACTATGCGAAAATTGCCATGCTGACACTGGAAAAAGACGATGCCCGCACTGTAGCAGAAATGGTACGTTTCAACTGCAAAGCATTCCCTACACCTACACCGGTCTACTATTTTGCACGGCAGCCTTTCTTCCTTGATAAAGAACGGATGCATGCCGTCATCGCGCAGATGAAAACAGATGATGCTTATCAGGATATCTGTGAGTGTACTGCAGATGTTAACGGCGAAGAGTATCTGTATTCATCTGATCTGATGAGCGCAAAATATGCAAAAGCACTGGCTAACGGTGCTGAGTCCCGTGAAGCGGATGAATAGGAGATAACAAATATTCTATCAAGGCCGGTTTCCCACTTTCCTGTGGGAATACCGGCCTTTCGTAACTAAATCTGAAATCAGCAATTGAATTTCCATTCTCATTCGAATATACTGATTTCAAACAAGTAAAGTGAGAGGACCAGATGACCCCAGAAGAAAAACTGAGTACAATAGAATCGCTCCTGAAACAGCCGTACTGGATCATAGACCTGCTTCCCTGCCAGGTCCCAGCGCATAGTTCGGGTCAGTATTTTGCCATAGAACAATACTGGCTGGATTCCTCGCACGCTCCTGCACTGCGACAGCGGTACGTCGATCTGTTGTTGCGATTAAATTGTTATTATGACCTGGATATACTTCCACTTTCAGGATCGGAAGCATATAATCCGTGCCCGGAGAAACTAACACAACTGGTCAAAGGGTTTGATGGGCAAATGAATATACTGTTAGGGCATGGTGACTGTCTAATCACGCTGGACAGCGGTGACACATATGCCACCGTTTACAATCCGGACAGCTCTCTTCTCATCTTGCTCCGCCAGCTGGCTGCTTCTGTCAATCTTTTTGTGTGGCAACCGGAACAGAAATAAACGGCATATGAAAGTGTAAGTTAGCAGCGAAAAAAAGCACTTAATGCTTTTTCTAGCTTTCCGGGTCTTTACCATACTTACCACAGCAAACGCACCCGAAGCTGAGTTCATAGTTAACTGCTGGTACTGATTGAAAAACAGTAAAATATAACATTCCCCTTCCAGATCAGAGAAAAATTCTAATATGGAAGGGGGTGTGTTATATCGTTCATTAATTACAGGCTGTTTTTCTGATATCACTGCTGGAAATGCGTACGTC
>JAFYDF010000035.1 GCA_017544935.1 Clostridia bacterium | reverse complement strand
CGATGATGCCGGAGAACGCCATGGGCTTCTGGCAGTGCAAACTTCGCTACAGGACACAGGATGAGGTCCTGTCCGTTGCACGACGGTATAAGGAACTGGGCATTCAGCTGGATGTGATCGTCATCGATTTCTTCCACTGGACAGTTCAGGGCGATTGGAAGTTTGATTCGACTTATTGGCCGGATCCGAAGGCGATGATCGAGGAACTTCACAGCATGGGCATCAAGGTAATGGTATCTGTATGGCCCAGTGTGGATCGCCGCAGTGAGAACTTCTACGAAATGACGGAACGCGGCTTGCTGATACGTACAGAACGCGGCGCCATGCAGACTTACGATTATCAGGGCGACTGTGTGCAGATCGATCCGACAAACCCCGAAACGAGGGAATATGTCTGGCAGAAATGCAAAGAACATTACTATGATCTCGGTATTGATTATTTCTGGCTGGACAATTCGGAACCGGATCTCACCAAGTATGACTTTGACAATTTCAGGTATCATATAGGGCCGGCAATTGAGTGCAGCAATATCTATCCGCAATGGTACAGCCGCACTTATGATGAACCGATGCGCGCATTGGGCGTGCAGCCTGTCAACCTGCTCCGAAGCGGTTGGGCGGGAAGCCAGAAGTATGGTAATGTACTGTGGAGCGGAGATGTGCCTTCCACTTGGGAGAGCCTGCGCGATCAGCTGCAGGCAGGCCTGAACATGGGACTTGCCGGGATTCCGTGGTGGAACACGGATATCGGCGGGTTCATGGAAGGCAACGTGTTCGATCCTGCGTTTAAGGAACTGCTCGTGAGATGGTATGAATGGGCGGCCTTCCAGCCTGTCATGCGTCTGCACGGCGACCGTGAACCCTTCACGATTCCGGCGCTGGATGACCGTGATTGGGGCGGTGGGTATCTGCATACCGGCCAGGATAATGAGATGTGGAGCTATGGCGAGGACGTTTACAGGATCATGCGCAAGTATTATGAACTGCGCAAGTCCATGAAACCCTACATTTCACAGATCTTTACTGAAGCACATGAGAACGGCTCTCCGCTGATGCGGGCTATGTTCTATGAGTTCCCGGATGATCCTATCTGCTGGAACCTGAGTGATCAGTATATGTTCGGGCCGGATTACCTGGTCGCACCTGTGCTGGAAGCCGGCGCAGAAAAACGCAAAGTGTACCTTCCGCTCGGAAGCTGGCAGGATACACGCAGCGGCGAAGTGATTGAGGGCGGCAGGGAGATCATGGCGGATGCACCTCTTGACAGCATTCCCGTGTACAGACGAATGAAATAAACAAGGCAGTGCAAAGGCACTGCAATGCATAAGGAACGAGTCAGAAAAGACTGCCTATGATGCAGCGTGGCTGCTTCACAGCAATGTGAAACAGCCACGTTTTATTCAATGATTGCTTTCAGTGCTAATAGGTATACCGGAATTTGAACTGTGGTCGGATGTGGTTATTTAGCAGCCGGGTATTCATTGCAAAGCAGGTATTCAGGCTCTTCATCTTCCTGGATCCGGATAAAGCGCGGACGCGGATCATAGAAACGGTTATCCGTCGCATCATTGTTCGGCATGGAGACTTCGCCGACGATGACATCGCCGCCTTCGCCCCAGAAGGAATGATAAAGATACCGCTGCATGGTGATGGATTCACCGGGCTTGAGCTTGAGAATCGTCCCGGCTGGCACGGTGCGGGTAATACCGTCCATGGTTACGGGAACATCATTCTTTGAGAGCTCTTCATTGATGCCCGACAGCCAGACCTGCACTGCGAGTACACCACCGCCGCGGTTGATGATGTCTCCCATCTTAAACCAGTGGAAATGCAGCGGAGTCACCTGCTTCTCGCGCACAAGCATGATCTTTTCGGCATAAGTCTTGCTCTGTGGATCCTCGGGATTGCCGTTGCGGATCGTTACAAGCTGCAGGCCTGTATTTTTGAAATCGCCAGAACCGAAGTCCGTGATGTCCCAGCCGAGCATACGGTCGCGGATCTCATCATATTCGTGCCCCAGATCCTTCCATTCGGATGCAGGAATCGAACAGAAAGGCGGGAGATAGAAATGCATGGCATCAAGCGTGGCGCGGAATTCACGGATGTATTGATTGATCTCAGAACGCTTCATTGCTAATTTCACCTGTCTTTATGATTGGTTTCTTGGCCGTATTATAGCATGGATCCAATTGGATAACAAGAAATTGCAATCACTCAACTATGTCCAAAGACATATGTCATATAGACAGTGCGTGCGAAATTGAGACTTGTTTTCCAAAGAAAAGACAGTATACTAATAGCATAGCATTCCTTTCCAGAACGTAATGGAGGGCAAAAATGAAAAAGTATGAATCAATTCCTTTCTACGAGATCCGGATTGATGGCGGATTCTGGCAGAAACGTCAGAAAGTGAACCGTGAAGTTACAATGCCGTCTGTGCTTAAACAGTTCACGGACACAGGGCGTTTTGCGGCACTGCGGTGCGCGTGGCGGGATGGTATGCCGAACAAACCGCATATCTTTTATGATTCGGATGTCGCCAAGTGGATCGAAAGCGTTGCCTACGCATTGGAACAGGGACCGATGCCTGAACTTGAAATGGCGGCAGAAAAGGCAATAGATGAGATCGAAAAGCATCAGTGTGCGGACGGGTATATCAACAGCTATTTCACAGGCGTGGAACCGAGCATGCGATGGAAGCGCCGCTGGGCACATGAGCTTTATTGCGCAGGGCATCTGATGGAAGCCGCAGTAGCTTGGTATCATGCTACAGGCAGGGACCGCTTCCTGAAGATCATGTGCCGATACGCCGACTATATCGAGAAGGTGTTCAGAGAAGAAGGCAGCGCGGCGTTCACGACCCCTGGGCATGAGGAGATCGAACTGGCACTGGTGCGCTTGTATTATGCTACAGGTGAAAAACGCTACTTGGAGCTCAGTAAGTTCTTTATTGACCATAGGGGGAGCAGTCCTCTTGACTGGGAAGAGAACGAATGGGCACGCAGGTATAACCAGAGCCACGTGCCTGCGCGTGAACAGACGACTGCCGAAGGGCATTCTGTACGTGCCTGTTATTATTACAGCGGCATGGCAGATATTGCGCGGGAATATGGGGATGCAGAGCTTGAAGCAGCCTGCGAGCGGCTGTTTGACAATATTGCGGAAAAGCGCATGTATGTGACGGGCGGCATCGGTTCATCCACATATGGCGAGGCATTTACCATTGATTATGACCTGCCATCGGAGATCGCATATACGGAGACCTGTGCGGCTATCGCACTGTGTTTCTTTGCCAGACGTATGCTGCTGCTCAATCCCAAACGCAAGTATGCGGATGCCATCGAGCGCGCACTGTATAACGGCTTCCTGTCCGGCGTATCTTTGGACGGGCGTGAGTTCTTCTATACGAACCCATTGGAGATTACGCTTGCGCATCATTTTGAGCATCCTTCATATAAAGAGAGGGAATGGCTGCCGGATATGCAGCGCGTTGAAGTCTTTTCATGCTCCTGCTGTCCGCCCAATGTGACGCGTCTCATCGCCTCTGTCGGCGACTATATCTATACACAAGATACGGATATGGTATATATGCATCAGTACATTGCGCATAACGCGCAGATCGGATCCGGAAGCATACATGTGAGCACGGATTATCCGGCAAACGGGAGTATTGAGATCACAGCCCAGGGACTCTTGGGAAAAACTCTCGCATTGCGTATTCCCGGCTGGTGCAGAGACTTCACTTTGAGCGTTCCGTATGTAATGAAAGAGGGGTACGCGTTCGTAACCCTCAGTGATGAAACAAAGATCGTATTGAATCTGGACATGCCCGCGTATCTTGTAAAAGCGAACGCGAAAGTCGCGGATGCCTCAGGCAAGGCAGCGCTTATGCGCGGGCCTGTCGTATACTGTCTGGAAGGCGTGGACAATGCGTTCCCAATCACTGGCGCAGCCGTCTGCGCACCGCTGCAGGCCAAAGTCCTGGATAACTGTGAGCTCGGCCTTCCGATGATCGAGACAACAGGCACAGTACCAGCCGACACGGAAGCCGCTCCGCTATACAGCCCGCTTGATACGCTTCCTAAGGATGTTCCGCTGCGCTTTATCCCGTATTACGCGTTTGCAAACCGCGGCGAAAGCGATATGCGCGTCTGGCTGCCGATACAAAGAAGCTGAAAATGATTACAGCCCGCCGGTGCTGATCCTGAGATCTGCCGGCGGGCTAAAAGCGTTTTTGGGGATTAACGGAGTTCGGGATAGATATCCTTCAGAGCAGGATAGATCTTGCGGAACTTACGGTATTGTGCGTCATAACGTGCCGCAATGACGGGATCGGGCTCGACTGTGCCTTTTACGCTCACAAGCGCGTCTGCACATTCCGCCACTGAATTATACTTTCCGCAACCTACCATAGCCAGCATGGCTCCGCCGTAACCGGGGCCTTCTTCTGCGGAGGGGATATCGATGGGGATGTCCAGCACGTTTGCCATAATGCTGCGCCAGAGCGGGGACTTTCCTCCGCCGCCACACAGTTTGCTGCGCTGGATATTGATGCCCAGGGAGCGGACGACTTCAAAGCTGTCACGGATGGCAAAGGCAACGCCTTCCAGCACGGCCTGCACCATATCCTGACGTCTGGTATCCATCGACAGACCGATAAACGTTCCGCGAGCGTTTACATCATTGATCGGGCTGCGCTCACCCATCAGGTAGGGCAGGAAGAAGACACGGTTGCGGCCAAGATCGTCTTCGGTAATATCCGTCTGTTCCGCTGCGTAGTCCTTCGTACGCAGAATTTCATCACAGAGCCATTTATTGCAGCTGGCAGCGGAGAGCACGACACCCATCAGGTGATAGGCGCCGTTGGCATGGGCAAACGAATGCAGGGCATTCACGGGATCTACCGCGAACTTGTCATTGGAGATAAAGATCGTTCCGGATGTACCGAGCGAGATATTGCAGCTGCCGTCATGCACAGTGCCCGTGCCGACGGCCGCGCCGGCATTGTCGCCGGCACCGGCGATCACGCGCGTGCTTTCCGGTAGACCCATCGCTCTTGCGGCGGAAGGCAGTAGACGGCCGATCACTTCATAGCTTTCAAACAGATGCGGGAGCTGCTCTCTGCGCACATCGCATATATCGAGCATTTCCTGAGACCAGCCGCGGTTCTTTACATCCAGCAGCAGCAGGCCGCTCGCATCGCTGTAATCGCATGCATGAACGCCTGTCAGACGGTAATTGACATAGTCTTTAGGGAGCATGATGCGCTTGATGCGGGCAAAGGCTTCAGGTTCATTCTTCTTCATCCACAGCAGCTTAGGCGCTGTGAAACCTGCGAAAGCAATATTGCCGGTATACTCGGAGAGTTTGTCTTTTCCGATCACACCGTTCAGGTATTCGACTTCGTCTTCTGTACGGCCGTCATTCCACAGGATAGCCGGACGAATAACACGATCATTTTCGTCCAATACGACCAGACCGTGCATCTGGCCAGCGCATCCGATGCCATCAACGAGGGATGCATCGTAGCCTTTCAGCAGTTCCTGCATACCGGAGACACAGGCATCCCACCAGTCCTCAGGCTTCTGCTCACACCAGCCCGGAGCAGGGAAGATCAGCGGATATTCACGGGAGGCGCTGTTCAGGATCGTACCGTGCTCGTCAATAAGCAATAGTTTGACGGCAGAAGTGCCAAGGTCGATTCCAATGTACAATTTGTCGCTCATGTATCATTGCTCCTTTTTAATTGATACAGGACGTGAAAGCACTATTCTGCTATCTCGTTTGGTGCATGTTTTTACACATACAGTATACTTTCCAAAAGCGATGCATGTCAACGATGACGTATAAAATCAGGCAGATATTGAATTGTATCCCTAACTGGTATTATATTATCAGTAAATGAAGCAAGTTTAATTATCATTTTTGGGTCGAGATTCAGAAAGGAATGGGCTATATGGCAGGAGAAATTGGCTTGATCGCACTTGAATCCGCATCAAGGATAGGAAACCGTGTCAATAAGATACTGACTGAGTGGCGGGAGAAGGATAACTTCCTGATCCCGGTGGAATGCCCCAGGTTTTCAAGCGGTGAGGGAAAGTGCATCATCCGTGAATCCGTACGGGACAAAGATGTCTATATTCTGCTCGACGTATGCAATAATTCGCTGACCTATAGTATGTGCGGCGAAATCAATCATATGTCTCCGGACGACCATTATCAGGACCTGAAGCGCGTGATCGCCGCATGCAATGGCAAAGCGGCAAGAATCAGCGTGATCATGCTCTTCCTGTATGAAGGCAGGCAGCACAGGAAGACGACTCGAGAATCCCTGGACTGCGCGGTCATGCTGCGGGAACTGGAGAACATGGGCGTTTACAGCCTGATCACATTCGATGCCCATGATCCGCGCATGCAGAACGTGATCCCGCTGATGAGCATGGAAAACGTTTCGCCTGCCCTGCAGTTCACGCAGGCGCTCCTTACGGAGTATGAAGACCTGAATATCGACAGTGATCATCTTATGTTCATAGCGCCGGATGAAGGTGCTGCAGGACGCGTGGTCTTCCTGGCTTCAGTTTTCGGCGTGAACCTCGGGATGTTCTATAAACGCAGGGATTATACGCATATCATAGGTGGCATGAATCCAGTCGTTGCGCATGATTTCTGCGGCGGTGATATCTGTGGGAAAGATTTGATCGTTGTGGACGATATGATCGCTTCAGGAAGCAGCATACTGGATACGTCACGGCAGCTGAAAATGATGGGCGCGAAACGCGTTTTCCTGTTCTCGACGTTTGGCCTGTTCACCAGCGGACTGGAGAGATTCGACCACGCGTATAAAGAAGGCTGGTTCGACAGGATCTTTACGACGAACCTTGTATACCAGAAACCTGAACTGCTGGAAAGAGAGTGGTATTATTCCGTTAAAATGGGACGCTACATCGCTGCCCTGATCGATACGATCAACAGAGGGGAGACGCTCCAGGAATTGACAAAGCCAGAACACCGGATCCAGCAGATGATCGGGCTATATCGGAACAGAAAATGGTGATGCTGACGTAATCTATGGTCACGAATGATATTTATCTGATAATAATGCCCCAAAACCGAAATATGCCGCAGCAGGATCAGAACGGACAGTCCTGCTGCGGCTTTTCCGATATCCGGGGCAGGCATTTGCTGAAGATGAATTTGTCACAAAAATGTGATGTTTTCCTGGTCCTGCATTTCTTGACAGTGCTTATTTACGGTGCTACAGTAAATAAAAAAGAACCGGTGCGGCTTAATGCCGGAAGGGGAGAAATATGGATAAAACAGAAATGGTCAGAGAGCGTATTCTGTATGCGATCGGAATCGCGAACCATGATCCGGAAGGCCAGAAACTGGCGCATAAACTGAATGACGGGAAACTGGTCGTGCGCATCCGTAATGGGCTTGAACTGCCTGTTCTGGCAAGCGGCGGACAGCTTTGTATTGCCGGGGATTCCTCACATCCCAAGGCTATATGCGAATACTCGGACGCGGATACTGCCTGGGCACTGCTGAACAGGGAGATGAGCCGTTTCACGGCGACTGTTCACGGCCAGCTGAACCAGCGCGGACTTTCGCCGATGAACGAGACGTTTGAAAAGATACTGCTGCTTGCTAATGACCGGCTGCATGCAGCGGAATGAGGGAGGCAGCATAAATGGACGCTTACAAATATACAAAAAGCTTTGAGCTTTACGACCGCGCCGAGAAAGTGATCCCGTGCGGGATCTACGGGCATCTGGGTGTCGGGCGTTCGCGCCTGAATCCGATGGGCTCTTACCCGCTGTTCGCGGACCGTGCGGAAGGTACCTATATCTGGGATGTGGACGGAAACCGTTTTATTGATTACGCCTGCGCATACGGCCCGAATGTGCTGGGTTACCAGGATCCCGAGGTGGAGGCTGCCGCGCTTGCACAGGAAAAAAAGGGTAACTGCACGACAGTCGTATCGCCTGTCATGATTGAATGCGCCGAGGAATTGATCAAAACAGTCAATTGTGCCGACTGGGCATTCTTTGCAAAGAACGGCGGCGATGTCACAACGCTCGCCGTGATGGTTGCCAGACACGCGACCGGACGCAAAAAGATCATCATGATGAAGAGCTGTTACCACGGCGTCACACAGTGGTGCCAGACGCCCGGAACGCCCGGTGTGCTCGATGAAGAGATCAGTAATAACCTGTATGCGAAATTCAACGATTATGAGGGTCTGAAGGCGCTTGTCGAAGCGCATGAGGGCGAGATTGCCGGAATCATTTCGATGCCCTACAACCACATCTCACATTACGACAATGTGCTTCCGGATGAGGATTACT
>JAFYDF010000034.1 GCA_017544935.1 Clostridia bacterium | reverse complement strand
CATCCTTATCGCCACATGCGGGCATGGGCATTTCTTCTACTGTAACATTCTCGATTCCATGATAGATTGCAGCTTTCATTGTCAGTCCTCCTTGCTTTTATGACTTGATTATCGATAAAAGAGATGATAAAATCTATTCAATAAATACTGCTATCTATTGTGATATCTTGCTGTAATTTCTGCCGAAAACAGTGGATTTCACAAGCATCATTCAGAAATCGTGTTATTTCGTTATAATATTCCGCCATCTGGAGGAGAGAATATGCTGAAGCATCCGGAAACGGTTGACATCCATAACATCGTCCCAGTAGACGCGCGCGGGAATCCTGACTGGGCTTTCCCGCTGCACACCCATCCGTATCATGTGGAGATCTCTCTGGTTCAGGAAGGCGGCGGCACTTTCTACTGCGAAGGCCGCTCCTATGCCATGCATCCTGGAGATATCATTATCAAGAATGCCGGACTGGTACACGCAGAACACACCAGCCGGGAGCACCAGATCCGGCAGATCTGTATCTCTCTTTCCGGAGTCAATGAGATCACGGAGAAACCCAACTGTCTGCTGGCCGGTTTTTCTACGCCTGTCCTGACTACAGGCAATGACTTTGAAATACTGTCTCCCATCTTTTCTTATCTTGCCGCACGCTGGCAGGAAGAAGATGCGGCATCAACATGTCATCATCTGCTGCTGGCAATGCTCGAAATCATATGCCGGCTGATCGCAGAACAGCGGCCAGAGAAAAAGAAAACCGCTCAGAAAGAACGCGCCGTACAGGTCGTAACGGAAGTAACTGAATGGATCAATCAGAACTACAGCCAGAAGATCACACTGAATATGCTGGCGGAGAAGTTCTTTATAAGCCCGTTCTATCTTGAAAAGAGATTTAAGGAATGCACCGGATACAGCATAAATCAGTATGTAGTCGACAGACGTATGGGCGAGGCCCAGCGGATGCTGATCTTCGATGACCTGAGCATTAAGGAGATCGCCCTGGCTGTCGGGTATGAGAATCTGCAGTACTTTTACGCGACATTCAAAAAGTATACCGGAAAAACGCCAACCGCTTTCAGGGCAGACTTCCGGAGCGATGTTCCTTATGATGTATAAAGCTGCTGATATCTGAGTTAAAGCAGCAACCAAAGCGGCATATGAGCATTCCTCACTTACAGCATCTCCCTGATTCACGATGCGGTTCAGCCTTTTTCGGCACTCTTTTCATCCCGTCGTTGTTCATGTATAATGATAACAGCCCGCAATCCGAAAGGAGCGTATACACATGGAATATGCCTACAGTGCGTTTATCAGCTATCGGCATCTGCCTCAGGATGCCGCAGCTGCGAAGGCTGTTCAGCGTGCGATCGAAACCTTCCATATTCCTCGGGACATACAGAAAAAGACCGGCATAAAGAAACTGAACCGCTGTTTCCGGGATCAGGACGAATTACCCCTGGCAGATGATCTGGGCTCAAGCATCGAGAAGGCGCTGCGCGAAAGCGAATGCCTGATCATCATCTGCACTCCGGATCTTCCAAAGTCGAAATGGTGCTGCCGGGAAGTCGAATATTTCATTGAACTGGGACGCAGGGATAAAATCATTCCTGTGCTTGTCAGCGGTGAGCCAAGCGAGAGCTATCCCCCGCAGATCACCTGGGAAGAGACCGAGCACGGCAGGGAAGAGCTGGAGCCTCTGGCGGCAGACATAAGAGGGAATCTTAAAAAGAAGCTAAAGACGGAAAAGCTGCGGATCATTGCCCGCATGCTGAATATCGATTTCAATGATCTGAGAAAGCGCGAAAGAGAACGCGCGCTGCGCAGGGGGCTGGTGTTTGTTTCCGCAGTCCTCGCCGTCGTGATCGCGTTCGCGGGGTACGCCGTTTATCAGAACCGTCTGCTTACCGCCGAGAGGAACGCCACCACGCGCAATGCGACCGAGCTTCTGCTCGAGAAATCCGTGCGTTCCACTACAGAAGGCGAGATGGGCATCGGTCTTTCCTATGCCCTGGAGGCATATGAAGGCAGTCGTATCTTTGAAGATGAATATGATGCAGCCGTTTTCGCCGCCCTGGAAGCAGCCATGTATCCCGAAATGTTCTCCCAGATCGGCTCTCTGAAGGATAATGGCATTCTGCATCGCTGGGCTGCGCTCAGCAATGATGGTAAGCTGATTGCCTGCCGCCAGTCCGATGACAGCCTGATGGTATACAGCTCAGTGACCGGAGAGAAGCTTTATACGATCAAGAATGCCCTCGCTCTTTGGAAAACCGGGCAGGACATCTCACCGGACAGCAAGTATGTCTGCCAGCTGTCGGACGTTACGATCCGCCTGTACAACAGTGCAGACGGAACACAGGCCCTGTCGACCAAAGTGCCGGATGGCTGGGAGATCGAATATCGCAGTCTGACATCAAGGAATGAGATCCCGGTCCGCCGGACAGAGGATAATGCCATTGCCCTGTATGATCCGTTCACACAGAAGTTGACCATGCTTGAAGGCATTTATTTCAACAATGCCACAGCCTGTATCCAAATGCATCGTTCCGGTCTGATGGGTGCCTTCTATGACGGTGACCAGACATATATGGTGGATCTTGAGAAACAGGCCGTGTTGAAAGCCGTTCCTGCAACGATATTTGATCTGCTGGGCGGGTATACAGCTGATCAGCTGTACTTCCAGTACTGGGACGGTGGAGACATTCATTTCCTGCGCTGGGACACGCTGGAAGAAGCCCGTATACTGCAAGATGCCGACGCGCTGTCTCCGGACGGAAAGGTATTCGTCTCTACGAATTCCTATAACGGTTTTAGCGTGGGTGATGCAGAGACAGGCGAAGTACTGTGGACATCCGGGCATGATTATGCTCACAATGTGTATGAAGTCTACTTCTGGGACAATGACACGATCATCGCCAGCCACGGCGAAGTACAGATCTACAAAGTCAGCACCCAGGAGGTCCTTTTTGACTCAGGCACAGACCGGCTTACCTACGGTCTCGACTTTGCCGCAGGCAGGCTCGTCATGGCGCTCAGATCCGGCGGCTGTCTCGTGAACCTCCTGCCGGAAGAAGAAGATATCATCCCACATCTGGAAATGGTGACGCGCCACGATATCACGGAAGAGAGCATGTTCGGGATCACCGACTGCTTCCCGCTTGCAGGCCAATGGGAAGGCTCAAACTACTATCTGAATGTCAATGGTGAGTTCTTTACCGTTGAACTTCCCGAACCCGGGCTGGTCTACATCTGGGACAATCAGGAATTCATCCTGCATCCCACCAGAGGTGTGGGGAACGCCTTTGTCTATGTCTCTCCCGACAACCAGTGGCAGGCCATCATCCGCAATGAAGAAGTGGATATTTTCAGGGCTCAGGAAGATCCCGAGCCCGTCATGACGATTCCCGGAAACGGCTATAACCGTCTGTGTGCGGGCTTCTACGGGAATACGATCGCGCTGGGCTCCTATGTCGAAAACCTGGTCCTCTATGACCTGATCTCCGGCGACTGCATCGGCACTATCAAAACAGGTGCCATGTGTGCGGATATCCAGTTCTCCCCGGATGGAAAGCATGTAATGGCGCTGTCTGCCATGGCAGCCCAGGCAACGGTCGCGAACACGGATAACCTCACAGTCATTATGCGCATCCCGGTCACAGACATCTATCAGTACCAGTCGATCTACGTCGGTTTCAATGAAGACGGCTCCGAAGCGATCGTCCTCTATCCCGACGGGCACGCAGATGTCGGGCTCATGTATCAGGGGCTGGATACACTGGTCGAAAGAGCAAAGCGCTACATATAACATAAATTTCCATTTTTCAGCAATGTCTGCAAGGTAAGGATCCTATGGAACAAGTTCAATATACGAAAACAGTTCCCGTCATCGGCGCATACGATGTCGTGGTCTGCGGCGCCGGCCCTGCCGGCTGGGTCGCTGCAGTCTGTTGCGCACGAAGAGGAAAGCGCACTGCGCTCATTGAAAGCCTCGCGTTCCCGGGCGGCGGCGCCGCCATGACCTATGTTGCGCCTATCTGCGGCGTGTATCACGAGGAAACGCGTGTGCTGCACGGGATCGGCTGGGAATTCGTGCAGGGGCTGATCGCGGCAGGCGCTGCGCGTGTGGAGCATGCGCCGCCTGAGGTCCCGATCGCACCGCACAACTATCGCGGCAATGTCTCCTACCATCCCGAATACTATAAGCTGCATTGTGCTGAAATGCTGCGCAAGGCCGGCGTCGAGATGTACACGAACTGCCGCGTCATTGACTGCGACTGTGAAAACGGGCATGTTTCCCGTATATACTTTGCCGGAAAGAACGGTATTGAGGCCCTGGAGTGCGGGCATGTGATCGACGCCACGGGTGACGGTGTTGTTGCGCAGCTTGCAGGCATCCCCATGCTGGACCGTGAAAACCTTCTGCCGATGACCTTATGCTTCCTGCTGGAAGGCGCGGATACCTCCACTCCCCTGCTCGGGGAATATATACACGCTGACGGAAGGTCCTTCAACGGCAGCAACCCGGTCCTCCATGACTATCTGATCGACTACGGCAAGAAACATCCCGAGCTCCCGCAGTTCGGCGGTCCATGGTTCGTCTCCCTGATCAAGGGCAGCCTGCTTTCTGTCGTCATGACCCGGCGTCGCGGTGACGGTGCCGACCGCGAACAGCTGACAAGAACAGAACTTCAGCTGCAGCGGGACGCGTTCGCGCTTGTCAATGCACTGCGTGAAGGCTTCGATGAATTCAGGAACGCAGAGATCGCCGCGATCGCGCCTATGGCCGGGATCCGCGAGACAGGCCGCATCCGCGGCGTGCACACGCTTACTCAGGAAGAAGTACTTGTAGCAAAGCCCTTCGACGATGTGATTGCCTGGTGCGCACATCCCATGGACTTCCATTCCTCCATTGATAATTCCCAGCGGCTCATTCCTCTGGAGAAGCCCGCGCCGATCCCCTTTGAGACCGTTATCGCGCCCGGGTTCGATAATATCTACGCAGTCGGCCGCTGCTCCTCACTGACCGGCGGCGCATATGCATCCGCCCGGGTCCAGGCCACTTGCATGATGATGGGTGAAAACGCGGCAAAACATATCCCGTAAAACTGATCTGCTATATAATCTCTTTTGAAAGGCAGGTGTGCAGCTCACATTCCGGAAGCGATGTTACGGATATTGGGGCTGGTTACTATGAAGATCTATGATATTTCTCAGGAAGTTTTTACCTGTGCGGTCTGGCCAACCGATCCCGCACCGGAACGCCGGGTACTGTGCAAGATCAGCGAAGGCGCCGCATGCAATGTGACCGCCTTTTCCATGTGTGCACATAACGGTACTCACGTGGATGCGCCCTATCATTTTATTGACGAAGGCAAAAAAATAGACCAGGTGGAGCTGGATCGGTTTATAGGCCCGGCTTATGTAGCCCGTCATGAAGGCGATGTAACCGCAGAGGATATACTGAAGATCCTGGAAAAGGCTCAGGCTGCATCCATTGAGGGCGAAGACGTCTGGAAACGGATCCTGGTTCAAGGGAAAGCTGTCATGACCGAAGAAGCCGCCCGTGTACTGGTGGAGAAGGGCGTCTATCTGTACGGCAACGAATCGCAGACCGTAGGTCCGGAAAATGCCCCTGCAGCGGTACATCGTATTCTTCTGGGCGCTGGTGTTGTGCTACTGGAAGGAATACGCCTGCAGCAGGTGCCCGAAGGTGTTTATCTACTTAGTGCTGCTCCGATCAATCTGGGCGGAGCTGATGGAGCTCCATGCAGAGCGGTACTGATTTCTCACTGATTAATAAGTTGCTCAGCACTCCAGCAACATAGATACTGCCGATACCGTTTACAACCCAGTTTGTCCCAGGCAATACTAGTCATGTATTGTTTGAACAGCTGGGTTAAGAGTGCATCATGCCTTCCAAATGAAGATAGAGTTCATGATAGGAAGCATACCGCTCATCATATACCATTTTATTCCGAGCATCAGGCACATAAGCAGGGTCTTGTGAAACCAGCTCTTTCACGGCGTCCTTCAGATTCGGATACAAACCGCACCCTGCGCCTGCCAGCATCGCACATCCCAAGCCTGTCGCTTCACCATCTGATACTGCACAGATCGGATGGCCGGTAACATCCGCTTTGATCTGCATCCAAAGCGAGCTCCGGGCAGCACCACCTACAGCTCTGAGAAGGCTTTCTTCAGGCAGTGCACTGCCGGCAGTTTCCAGGTTATGACGAAGCGCATATGCCGCGCCTTCAAGGACCGCCCTGGCCATATCGCCCCGCGTTTTACTGTAATCAAGCCCAAAGAATACGCCCTTTGCTTCTGGGTTCCAAATGGGCGAACGCTCCCCGGCCATATACGGAAGGAAGATCAGTCCATTTGCTCCAGGCGGTGAAATCTCAGCTGCTGCAGTCAGTCCATCCAGCGCATTCTCCGAATTTACATTTGCAGGATACAAAACATTTACCAGCCAGCGCGCAAGACCACCGCCGCCAACAGTGCCTCCCTGGAGCAATTGGAGTCCCGGCACAACATGGCGGCTATAGATCAGACCTTTTGCCGGGAGATATTGATCCAGGCATATGCTCATTCCCCCGGCGCTGCCGCTTTGCTCGTGTACTGAACCAGGTGTAACAACTCCTGCCCCCAACGCGCCGCAGGCCGCATCCAGTCCGCCCGCTATGACCGGTGTCCCCACTGCAAGGCCTGTCTCTACGGCCGCATGCGGAGTCACCGTTCCAGCTATCTGCGTACATCCACATAACTGCGGCAGAAGGCTCGGATCGATTTCAAGAGTCTCCGCAAGATCTGTATCCCAAGCATCCTTTTCCAGCTGATAAAAACCCCAGCCGTATGCCTGACAGTTATCATGCGTAAATGCCCCAGTCAGTTTATATACGATGTAACCATTGCTTGTCAGTATCTTCCGGGTCTTTGAAAAAATGTCCGGGAGGTATTTTTTTATCCACAACACTTTGGGCAGCGTGTAATACGGTTGCACAGGGTTGCCGTTATTGGCATAGAACCGTTCTTCCAGTCCGCATTCGCGAAGATGCACACATTGCTCTTCCGCGCGAGTGTCATACCAGATCGGCGCGTTGCAAAGCACCTGGCCTGCCGCATCCAAACAGACCGGTGTCCAGCTGACACCGTCCACACCGATAGCAGCAATCTCCTGAGGCTGTATGCCCGCATCCTGCAGAAGTGCAGGCAAAACTTCGCAGATACTTTTCCACCATCGTTCAGGGTCCTGCTGCGCCCATCCGGCGTGCGGCGTGTATGTCGGATATGTACTGCTTATGCTATGCTTCCGGCCGGTCTCAGAATCCAGGAGCAAAAGCTTAACCCCTGATGTACCGATGTCTATGCCCAATAACCAGTGTTCCATTTTGACCTTTCCGGCCGTACAGGATACAGCCTTGCTCGTCCAAGTTGACGCATGCCTTCCATTGCATTAGAATAGTATCCGGTATCCAGATCATCTGCTTCCAACATTTCGATTCTCACAGGAGACTGTTACATGAGCCGTTTCCTTCGCTCTTTTCTTTGCACAATGCTGTGTCTGCTGCTGGCAATATCTTTCTTTTCGCCATCAGCAGCCCTGGCTGAATATAACTCAAAGCATCCGGAACGCCTGAAACCGGAGGATATCAAGGGAACTGCCTGTATCCTG
>JAFYDF010000033.1 GCA_017544935.1 Clostridia bacterium | reverse complement strand
TTCGACAGCAGATTAAGTATTTGCGGCGATTCCCGATGCGATCAGTGGTGCGACAAAGACCTCTGAAGCTCTGATCGCAGCCGTCAATGATGCCCTGTCCCAGATCAAGAAGTAATTGGGATTCCGCAAAAACAGAATAACACTAAGCTCCCTTCATGACAGCAGCAGCGCTGCAGCGTGAAGGGAGCTGTTCATATGCATGTTTCTAGAAAAGCCGGATAGTTTAGCAGATGCTCAGCTCAACGTCTCCAAGTATTCCATGAAGTCTTTCTTGTTTTCCAGTGCGGTCGTTGTCGGACGCCCCAGGTCAGCACGGGCACCGATAGAACACTTCACCTCGATCAGGCTCAGTTCGTTTCTGGTCTTTGCGGCTTCAAGCTCCGCGTCAAGCGTGTCAAAGTTATCTACGCACACCGCGTAAGGATAGCCGCATGCCCTGGCGATGCCAACAAGGTCGATGCTATCAGCGACCGTAGGCATCCCGCCGACGGTCTCATGTGCACCATTGTTGATAACAACATGGATCAGGTTCCTGGGCTTGTTACTGCCTATCACCGCCATCGATCCCATGTGCATCAGAACAGCGCCATCTCCGTCAACACACCAGATCCTCTGCTCTAGTTTATTGAGCGCAACGCCCAGCGCAATGGAAGAGCTATGACCCATGGATCCAACAGTCAGAAAATCATATTTATGGCTCTGGCCATTGGCAGCGCGGATTTCAAAGAGCTCACGGCTGGCTTTGCCTGTGGTGCTGATGATTGGATCTTCACCGCTCGCTTTCACGATATGCCGGATGATCTCCTCACGGAGCATTGGATAATCATTCTTATACACCACATTTGGAGCATCCGTCAGGGCACCCTTCCGGATAACGAAAGCGACGCTTTTTCCGGCTTTCAATATTTGTCTGAAAGATTCCATGGCTTTTTCGGTTTCTTCATCCGTTGTATCTTTGCTGATTACGAAGTTCGCTATATCCATATCATCCAGGAGCTGTCTGGTCACTTCACCTTGGTAGATATGCTGAGGCTCATCATGAATACCCGGCTCTCCACGCCAGCCGACGATAAACACCACAGGGATCGCATAAACTTTATCGTTCAGAAGGCTTGCTACAGGATTAATGATGTTGCCCTCGCCGCTGTTCTGCATGTACACGACAGGAATCTTTCCGGTCGCCAGATGATAGCCGGCAGCAAGGGCTGTGCAGTTCCCCTCATTCGCCGCTATCACATGGTGATGCGGATCGATTCCATAAGTGGCCATCAGATAATTGCAGAGCGCCTTAAGCTGGCTGTCGGGAACTCCGGTATAGAAATCCGACCCGATAATCTGTACTAGTTTCTCAACCTTCATTACGCTTCTCCGTTCAGTATCTTATGATACAGCATGTCAATCGTGTCCATGTCCAGCGCGACCGGATGGTTTTTCAGGCGCACTGGATTGACAGATGTTTTCAGCAGATCAAACTGTTCTGCAGTGGCAGACGGTACTTTTAATTCAAGAGAACGGAACAGGCTGTTGAGTTTCTCTGCTGCTTCTTTCGCATCCCTGCAACCCATAGCTTGGCTGATTTCTGCAAGCGTATCCTTCAGGTAGTTTTCCCCTCTGGGATCGATGCACTTATCCGTATTCTCTGCCATCCAGGAGAAAAGCACACGGTCGCACAGGACCGCCGCATGCCCATGTGCACATCCGAAAAGGCTCGTGATCTTGTAGCACATCGCATGCCCGGCCGTCGTCTGCGTGATATTGATCGCTTTTCCCGCATTATACGCCGCGCGGAGCATGCCCGCGTTGCCTTCTTCCGTGTTTTCGAGGTAACCCTGCATGCTTGCAAGAACGCCTTTGATCGCTGCCCTGCTGTATTTCTTGCTTTCGTCACTACTGTTGACAGACCAGAAGGACTCGACCGCATGACAGAGCGCATCGCACATCGTCGCCTTTCTCTGGTACACTGGAAGTGTCTTCAAAGCGCCCGGATCCATCAGGACCGTCCCGGGAATAATGCTCTCACTGGTTATGCTCTGCTTTGCGTCATTGTAGTAAATGACTGCATAGCGCGTCGCTTCCGAACCGGTACCGGCCGTCGTGGGCATGGCGATGAGCGGAACAGCATTCGGAACAGGCTTTTCCTTCAGCCACGCGCCTTCATCGCCGTCTCCCGGCATGTCTGAATAGAGTTTAATGCACTTAGCGACGTCCATCGCAGACCCGCCGCCGACAGCCATGATGCTGTCGCAGCCTTCTGCGCGGAACAGCTGTACTCCCTTGACAACGCTCTCATACAACGGATTGGGCCTGAAATCACGGAACCGGATGATCCGTGTTCCCGCTTTTTCCATTTCTTCCAGATGCCTGCTGAATCCATCCATATACAGGATGGAATCATCGCAGACCAGCAATAGCTTTCTGCAGCCGTTTCCCATGATCCACTGATCAAACTCTGTGTAATTGTCTCTCGCAGTGATTATTCTCTGCTCCATGTGCCAGCCTTCCACGTGCTCACATTTCTTCCGGGATCAGGCGGATGATGTCTTTAAAAGGCATCAGCATGGCATCGCATTCTTCCGCTCTGTGGTGTTCAAGGATCGTCTCCGCGGCTTTCTGCATTGCCGGGACTTCCGCTCTCATGAGCTGGTTCGCATAGATAATGATATTTGCGCCCCGCTCTTTCCATTCTTCCTCTGTCACGCTGTTAAAGCTTGTCGGAACAAGAACGATCGGTGTCGCCTTATCCTTTGCGCGAAATTTCTCAATAAACTCCTCGATCTCTGAGGGATCCTTCTTCCGGCTGTGGATCATGATCGCGTCTGCACCGGCCTCAATAAAAGCGAATGCCCGCGTCAGCGCATCTTCCATGCCCTGCTCAAGAATGAGCGATTCGATTCTCGCGCAGATCATGAACTCCTTTGTGCGCTGGGCCTTCTTACCGGCACGGATCTTTGCGCTGAAGTTTTCGATGCTGTCCTGTGTCTGCACGACCTCCGTGCCGAACAGGCTGTTCTTCTTGAGTCCTGTCTTATCCTCAATAATGACCATGGAAACGCCAAGGCGTTCCAGGGACCTTACGGTATACACAAAATGCTCAGTCTTTCCGCCAGTGTCACCGTCAAAGATAATCGGCTTTGTAGTGACTTCCGTAATGTCCTCGATCGTACGGAAGCGAGAGGTCATATCCACCAGTTCAATGTCGGGTTTCCCCTTCGCGGTGGAATCGCACAGGGAGGAGACCCACATCGCGTCAAACTGATGCGCGCCGCCGTCCTGATACACCACGGTCTTTTCGACGATCAGTCCCGTCAATCCGTCATGCGCTTCCATCGCCGTAACAAGGCCCTTCGCATCCAGCATCCTCTTCAGACGCCCACGGCGGATGTCAGGCATAGCCAGGTCAGCGCGCGTGCGCGCATCGATCTCCGCGTATTTGGGGTCGGACGAGTAAGGATACTCCACCAGTTTCCCGCCGTAAGACGCAAGCACGTCCACGACCTCATCCCGGATCGGGCGCTGGAATCCTGTCACCCAGTCATCGCCGTGAACGACGATGTCAGGCCTGTATTTCTCAAGGTTCTCCTTGTAGCTCAGCTTTTTCTGATCAACGACCTTGTATACCCCGGCAATGTTCTCAAACATCACCCTGCGTTCAGATTCCGGAACCAGCGGCATGCGCTTGTAGGAAGCGACCGCCTCGTCCGAAAGCACGCCGATAATGAGCCGTCCCAGTTTCTGGGCTTTCTTGATGATGGCAATATGTCCGCCATGGATGATATCGGAAGCAAAGCACATATAGACCGTACGGCTTTCGATCTCCTTGAGCCTCGCACTTACAACGGCCAGGTCCTCAGGGTTGTCGACCTCAGAGCAAAGAAGGTTGCCTACGTCCAGCGCATGAATATTGGCCGCGCCGTCAAGCTCGTTCAGCGCATTCTCGGCATACACCTTCGTCCTGCCTGTTTCGCAGAACTCGGAGATCTTGTTCAGCCAGACTTTCCAGTCCTCTTTCTGCAGCTTGTATAAGGCCTGGGCTTCCATCGCTTCGTTGTAGAACTCAATGCCCACTTTCGTGACAAAGCCGTCCTTCACAACAGCCTTGAAGTCTTTCTCGGGAAGCGGCAGCGTGGACGAAACAGTCATGCAGGAACCAGGGAACGCGACAGCGCGGTCCAGTACTTCCTGCTCAAAGACCAGATCCCCGTGCATGAGCAGGATATCGTCATCCAGATACTCTCGCGCGCAGTAGATACTGTAGATATAGTTGGTCTGGTCATAGACCGGATTCTTTACAAAAGTAAAATGCAGGGGCAGATCCAGGCTCTGGCAATAGTCGACCAGGACACCGTCACAATAGCCCGTAGTGATCACGACTTCATCAATCCCGGCATCCATGACCAGCCTCAGCTGCCGCGAAAGGATCGTTTCATGATGGCTGATCTCAGTCATGCATTTGGGATGCTCAGAGGTAAGAACCCCCATACGCGAACCCAGGCCGGAATTAAGAATCAGTGCTTTCATAAAAGGTAAACTCCTTAGATATATTACTTATGACAGTTCCGCGAACAGACGGCTGCCCTTATGGTCCAGCCAGTACAGCAGCCACAATCCGACCACGGCATACAACGCTGTCCAGATCAACAGGTATGCGACCGCACCGATCTTGTAGCCGATCAGCATGTAGATCCCGCCCAGCGCGATCGCGAATCCCCAGCCGGTGAACATGGCGATCAACACGGCACCACTCTGCTTGATCGGCGTCGTCTCATTCGTCCAGGACAGGATCGGCATCTTCAGTCCGATCGTCAGGTCATACACCGCTGAAAACGCAGTATACACCAGTAGCGTCAGACAGACAAGTATCCGCTCCACGGGACTTTCCGGAAGAACGGCGCCCGCACACAGGGACGCAAACAGGATGGGTACCCCGGTCAGCAGCATCTGCAGCATTGCCTTGGCGCGGAGAACACGCCTGGGCTGGACCGGCAGCGACTGCACGAGCCACAGGCTCCTGCCTTCCAGTGAAACAGACGGCGTGGCCATATAGTTCATGGACGCAAGCATGCACAGCACGGTACACAGCAGGACAGGAACGGCACCCGGATAGGCCTGGAGCAGGGCCCCCATGACCTCAAAGACGTAGTCGCCCTTGAAAAGAAGCAGAAGCCCGACAGCCGGGATGAGCAG
>JAFYDF010000032.1 GCA_017544935.1 Clostridia bacterium | reverse complement strand
GTGCGAGCGCCTGTGCCAGTGTGACATTCCTGAGCTGCTCCCGGGTATAGTTCCGGAACGGTCCGCCTGATGCAGTCAGCAGGATCGCTTCGTAAGGATTTCCCTGTGCGGCTTTCAGGCACTGGTATATGGCGCTGTGCTCGCTGTCAACAGGAATCAGCACAGGGCCTTCAGACGTGTCCGCACAGCAGGCCATGACCAGTTTCCCACCGGCCACCAAAGCCTCTTTATTGGCGAGCAGCACACGCCGGCCGGCTTTCCGGGCAGCAAGCACAGCCGGAAGCCCGACCATGCCAACGACCGAAACGAGTACATCGTCACACGGGACCTCGCCTGCGGCACACAGCAATGCTTCCTCGCCAAACCGCCAGTCACAAAAGCGGAGATCGTCGGGAATCTCGGCTTCATCTGCCAAAATTCCTGTCAATCCCGCCATCTGCGGCCGGAACGCGCGCACCTGTTCAAACAGCAGCCTGGTATTGCTGTGCGCGGTCAGCGCGCCAATTTTAAACATATCCGGATGCAGGGCTGCTATCGCCAGTGCCTGCGTTCCGATTGAACCTGTGCTTCCAAGAATAGAAATCGTTCGCATTTACTCACTTACCACATGATCGACTGATACATATACACAAGCAGTGCCACAAAAAGCACACTGTCGAGGCGGTCCATCATTCCGCCGTGACCCGGGAAAATCGTACCGTAATCCTTGACACCACAGTGACGCTTCACAAGTGATGCGAACAGATCGCCGATCTGTCCGACGACACCGCCGACCAAACCAATCACTGCGAAATGCCACAGCGGCGGCAGCGCAGGATTAGATGCGCCGCCGGTAGTCGCATAAACGATCCACCAGATAACCAGTGCCGTAATCTCGCTGCCAACCAGTCCCGCAACCGCGCCTGCCACTGTTTTGTTGGGGCTGACTGCGGGAATAAGTTTCGTTTTTCCAAAGCGGCTGCCAATGAAATATGCTGCGGCGTCGCCGATTGTAGGGACCAGGAAAGTCGTACAGAGAAGCATTACCTGCAGCCAACGGTAAGGCGCATTGATCTGCGCAAGCAGGCACATGCCCGGCAGTGATACTGCGAACAACGGCATCAGGGTCACCAGAATATCATCCAGCTTCGGTTCTTTGTGAAAGAGCACATACGCTGTGGTAATGATAGTCGTCGCAACAAGTATCACCAGAAGCATACGGTTGTCATACACCATGAACACCGGGATGCTCGCTATCGTTGCTGCCCAGATCGGCCAGCGTACTACCTGATGCCCATGATCACGCAGGGCGCGAATCATTTCATACTGCGCGATACCGATCGCAATAATGCAGATCGTAGAGCATATCCATCCACCTACATAAATAGCAAAAGCGAGCGCCAGGATCAGAATGGAACCTGTAATGATACGGGTCTTCATGCTCTTTTTCATGATGTCCTACCTCCGAAGCGGCGGTCTCTGCGGGCATAAGCATCCAGCGCGGCATGATAGTCATCCAGCGAGAAGTCCGGCCACAGTACTGTCGGAAACAGCATTTCCGCGTATGCACACTGATACAGCAGGAAGTTGCTCTGCCGCAGTTCGCCGCTGGTGCGGATCAGAAGGTCCACATCGGGCAGTCCCTGTGTATAGAGCTCCGCTTCAAAATCACTTGCCGTGATCTCCTCTGCGCGCATCTCGCCGCGTTCTACTTTTTCTGCCAGCTTCTTTGCTGCCATCAGAATCTCATCACGTCCACCGTAATTGATGGCGATATTCAGTTTGAGACCTGTATTCGCTTCAGTCCGCTTTTCCGCCTGGATCACAGCCTGACGCTGCGGACCTGGCAGGCCGTTCTTGTCCCCCAGGAT
>JAFYDF010000004.1 GCA_017544935.1 Clostridia bacterium | reverse complement strand
TTTTGCGCAGGAAGCCTATGAAGAGGAACGCTTCCAGCATGAATGCGATGAATGGCTTCGCCAGAATCTGCGTGTTACACACCTCTGGTCCAACTTCATTCCGTTCATCAACCTTTTGGGATCCTGCTGCACTCCCATTGCCCTTCTGGGCGGCGCGCTGCTGGTTTCCCGGGGACAGATGGATATCGGTACGCTTGTCGGTGTAACCGGGTATATTTGGATGCTGGTCAACCCCATGAACCAGCTGCCCAACATCATAAACATGGTGGTCCAGGCTATCACCTCGGCGGAAAAGCTGTTCTATTACGTCGACTTCGGCTCCTCAATTAAAGAAGCAGCAAAGCCCTCTCAGCCCGATGAATACCGCGGGCGTGTGGAATTCGACCATGTCAGTTTCGGTTACGGCGACCGTAAGGTGCTCAATGACATTTCTTTCGTGGCTGAGCCCGGTCAGACCATTGCTGTCATGGGTGCGACCGGTGCAGGCAAATCCACATTGGTAACACTTCTCGGCAGGTTCTATGATGTCCAGAAAGGCAGCATTCTCATCGATGGTATAGATGTCAAGCAGCACGCGCTTAAGCCCCTGCGGCGTCAGATCGGCTATGTGATGCAGGAGACATTCCTCTTCTCTGACACCATAGCTGACAACATCGCGTTCGGCCAGCCCGATGCAGACATCGAGCAGATTCACCGCAGCGCGCATGTTGCTCAGGCAGATGAATTCATCAGCAAGATGCCTGCCGGATACGATACGGTCGTCGGAGAGCGCGGTCTGGGACTTTCCGGCGGTCAAAAGCAGCGTACCGCTATTGCGCGCGCTGTGCTGATCGACCCGAAGATCCTGATACTGGATGACTCCACTTCCGCAGTGGATATGGAAACGGAGTACCAGATTCAGCAGCAGCTTAAGGAAGTTCTCAAGAACCGCACCACTTTCATTATCGCCCACCGCATTTCCTCTGTGAAAAACGCCGATCAGATCCTTGTCCTGAAGGATGGTTCCATCGCTGAACGCGGCACTCACAGCGAACTGATGGCTTTAGGCGGTATTTATCACCAGATGGTCGAGGATCAGATGTCCTCCGCCGTCAAGGTGTAAGAAGGGGGGCTAAACAATGGCACGTGTTATTCGTCAGCTGGATGATGAAGCGCTCGAAAGACCGTTTAATAAAAAGCAGCTGCTGAGACTGTTGTCCTACATGAAGCCATACAGAAAGCAGATTGCTTTCTCCCTGGTCCTGATGATCATCGCCACGGTATGCTCCCTGGCCGGTCCTTTCCTCATGAGCCGGGCTATTGGTGAACTGGAAGCGAAGGTATTTGATAACCTGCCCTGGCTGCTGGGCGGTATGGTCTTTACCGCGCTTCTGGGAGCGCTGTGCACCCGGCAGCGTGTACGGTGGATGGATACCGCAGGACGCAAAGCGCTGACAGCCCTGCGCATGGATCTGTTCCATCATATCCAGACCATGTCTTTCTCTTTCTTTGACACACGCTCGGCAGGAAAGCTGCTGGTCCGTGTCATTAACGATGTCAACTCGTTGTTTGACCTGATCACCAACGGCATCGTGAACATGCTCATCGAATGTCTCATGATGCTGATGCTGCTGGGCATTATGCTGGCCGTCAACTGGAAGCTGACATTGATCGGAATGTGCATCATTCCCCTGCTGGTCACCGCGATCTTCTTTATCAAGACCAGAATGCGCTTGCGCTGGCAGCAGGTACGTGTTAAAAACTCCACGATGAACGGATATCTTCACGAATCTCTGACCGGTATGCGCGTAACGGAAGCCTTTGTCCGTGAAGATGAAAATGCGGATACTTTCCGTGCGGTCAACAGCGAAATACGCACGCGGTGGATGCGCGCTATCATTTACAATGCCGCCTTATGGCCCAGCATCAATATGACAGGCCAGATCGGTACTGCACTGGTATACATCTTCGGTTACATGTTCATGCGTTCAGACGGGCTCAGTCTGGCAGATCTGCTGCTGCTCTTATGGTATCTGGGCCGCTTCTGGGAACCGCTGAATGTACTGTCTAATTTCTACAACAGTCTGCTCACTGCCATGGCATCCATCGAGCGTATCTTTGAGATCATGGATACCGAGTCCGATATTCAGGACAGCCCGGACGCATATCCGCTTCCACCCATTCAGGGGCGGGTCACGTTTGACCACGTCTCCTTCTCATATGATCATGAGAAGATGGTGCTCAACAATGTTTCCTTCGATATCCCTGCCGGCCAGACCATAGCACTCGTCGGGCCCACAGGCGCAGGCAAATCCACCGTTGTTAATCTCATCAGCCGCTTTTACGATACAACAGCAGGCGAGGTGCTGATCGACGGGCATGATCTGAAGGATGTCCAGCTGCTCACTCTGCGCAAGCAGATGAGTGTGATGATGCAGGATCCGTTCATCTTCTCGGGCTCTATCATGGAAAACATCCGCTATGGCCGTCTGGATGCCACGGATGACGAAGTGATCAAAGCAGCTAAGACGGTGTATGCTCACGACTTCATCATGCAGATGCCCAATGGCTATCAGACGGAAGTGAATGAACGCGGTTCATCTCTTTCTCAAGGACAGAAGCAGCTGATCTCCTTCGCCCGCGCCCTGCTGAATGATCCTAAGATACTGATTCTGGATGAAGCCACTTCTTCCATCGATACACACACCGAAATGCTGATCCAGAAAGCCCTGGAAGTGCTGCTTAAAGGGCGCACCTCCTTTGTAATCGCTCACCGTCTCTCAACCATCCGTAATGCCGACTGCATCATGGTAGTACAGGACGGTCATATAGCTGAGCGCGGCAATCACGACGAACTGATTCGTCTGCCCGGTGGACATTACAGGGGGTTATGTGAAGCACAATACAGATTCATGACCACCGAAAGCTGAAACGGGATACCAGTACATTTTTCAATCATTTCCATACGGACCAAAAGCCGGATACTGCCACGAGCATGTATCCGGTTTTCCGTATATGCGTTTGAGAAGCCTTTCATTGCTTGTCAGAAGTACTTTTCATTCTTCAAGTTCTCAATCACGGTAACCGATTCAGTCAGGGGCATGCTCTGCTATTCCTCTTGATCTGCAAGTCTGTAACGCACCAAATGTACCCCATCGCTGCCCTTGTCATATCATTCATATTCTACACAGCAGGTTTCCGGAGCTACACGGCACACCGTCGGTATCAGTTCATCCTACCGTTTTGTAGGAAAGAAAAACAGTTTGCAGTTCCAATGTGTCAGCCCTCTTATAGCGGGATTCCTTTTTTGCATTGGCAAACATCTAAATCACTGTAAACGAATCATTAAGTCAGTTCATGAATCTGTTATGTGCGAGCAGTATTGTTTTGACTGAGAAGGAACACACAATATTGATTCATACTGACTCCTTCTCTTTTCGATTGCAATGCTAACTGCCGATGCAACGAACGAGGAAGGCGCAGTTTGAACTGTCCGGAATAGTCTTCAATTGAATCAGGTTCAGGAATTGAAATACCTTCTTCAATTGCTGCCAGTAACCACTCGTGCTTTGCATCTTCCGCATTTTTATATGCTTCTTCTACGGTTTCCCCTGATGAAAGACAGCCTGGAAGATCCGGGAAAGTAGCAACGAAGCCGCCCTCATCACTATCCGGAATCAGTTCAATTCTATAGGGGAGCTTCATGTATTCTTCAATCGTTCTCATGATTTTTCGCCTCGCATTCAACAATCTCTTTCACCATTTCAACATACACTTTTTTGATTGGTTCATGCTTTGGAATAGTGATTGGCGTGCAGCCTGTTTTTCGGAAAGTATAATGACTGCTTCCCCCGCGGGGTGCTTTCATTTCGTACCCATACTCCTCCAGTACCTTTTTCAATTCAGCAAATCGCAGATCCTTCGATAAAGAAAGGATTCGGCTGATCAGTTTATCCCATGATGACAATTCCATCCCTCCCTGCAATTATTATATGATGGTGTCATATATGGTGTCAAGCATCAGATTGCGATTCCTTATCTCAATCGCGCGAAAGAAATTGTTCCAGCTTATTGAAGCATCGGGTGCAGATCAATGCATCCGGTGCTTCAATAAATTTCTAGTTATAGCGCAGTTTACTTTTCGTTGTCGCGCAGCTTGCCAAGCGCACCGCCGGGATGGCGCAGCACGTACTCTTCGGGTGTAATTGCGCGCTTCTCCTGAAGCACGACAGACAGGCCCTGCAGCACGAGCGTCTCCGCCAGGATCGAGTTGCGCGGAGCACGGTTCAGAGGACCGCCCTCGTTGTCCACATGCGCGATCAGAGCGGCATCGCCAAATTTCGCAAGCCAGGATTCCGGATTGCCCGTTACGCTTATGACCTTGCAGCCATTATTGCGCACGGCAATGCAGGTGGCCTTCAGTTCGGCCGTCTCACCGCTGTTTGAAATAGCGATCACAACGTCACCCGCCATCAGCTGGCCGCAGGAGCCGTGAACAGCTTCCGTGCCATGCAGATAATAGGTCGGCGTACCGGTGGACGAGAGCAAGGATGCCATATATTCGGCCACGTGCGCAGGCTTGCCAATGCCTGTAATATGAATACGGTTGCCTTTTGCCTGAGCGTCCCAGATCAACTGGGCCGCTTTTTCAAATGTGCCGTCGTTCATCTGTTCGATCGTACGGGTGGCTTCCTCGAGCGCTGTTTTCTTGAAATATTCCAGAGCTGACATTTTCTTATCCCCCATTATTCAAATAATCCGCAGTCTTCCCCGTGTGAGCGCATCAGTGCCAGCACTTCATCCAGGACCGGCAGGCTGGGCTGGGCCCCCATACGGGATACTGTAATATGCGCTGTATAGTTGGCAAACCGCAGTGCCGCCTCGTGGCTTGCGCCCATGCACAGAGCCGTGCAGAACGCGCCGACAAAACTGTCACCTGCAGCCGTCGGATCCGCTACATGCTCGCAGGGGACACATGGGCTTACGATCATCCCATCCTTGTTCATCAGCGTCGCGCCGGCCACACCGCGTGTAATGATCACATTGCGCACACCGCGGGACATCAGCTGTTCAGATGCCTTTCTGGCATCCTCTTCCGTGCGCACCGGGATGCCGGTCAGGTCCTGCGCTTCATGCTCATTGGGCGAGATATACGCGACATTTTTAAGCAGTTCATCGCTGGTGGGTGCGGACGGAGCCGTATTTACCATGACCGGAACGCCCTTTGCTGCTGCATAACCCGCAACGATCTCATTGATCTGCATCGGGATCTCGTACTGCAG
>JAFYDF010000031.1 GCA_017544935.1 Clostridia bacterium | reverse complement strand
GTTCATCATGTCTAGTACGGTTACGTCCATATATCGATCCCTTTCAAGTGTCATTAATTCTGTACACCTAAAGTTATCATACACTATGGAAACAGAATTGTGAAGATGCATCGTCCAATTTGCTTCCGACACTTTTTGCAGGAAACAGAGGAAATTGCAGCGAAAACAATAAAGACTCATCATTGTTGAGGTGCACTTATGAAGTATGTGTTCCAGTTCTGCCGTATTCTTGTTTTCTGCCTGATCGGTGAATTGCTACATTACCTACTCCCGCTGCCTGTGCCCGCCAGTATTTACGGATTGGTGCTGCTGCTTGCTGCGCTGAAAATCGGTATCGTTCGGCTCGAACAGGTCAAGGAGACAGGTAATTTCCTGACCGGGATATTTCTCGTGCTGTTTATTCCGGGTGCTGTCGGAATCATTGATAGCCTAGATCGTCTTGCATCCTCATGGCTGCCGTTCCTGATCGCGGTAATCGTGATCACAGCGGCTGTGATGGCTGCAGCCGGGCGCGTGACAGACCTGGCGATGGGAGGCAAGCGCGATGAATGAGTTCTTTGAGTCTTCGTCCGTCTGGGGTACAGTCCTGACTGTTGCGTGCTTCGGAGCGTGCTATTTCCTGCAGAAAAAAGTGAAGAAGGCTTGGTGCAACCCGCTCCTTCTGAGCAGCATTATCATCGGCGCATGCCTGATGCTGGGGAACATCCCGTACAGCAGTTATAAGTCTTCTTCATCTGTGCTGAGCTGGCTGCTTCTGCCTGCGACTGTCAGCCTGGCTATTCCGCTTTTCGAACAATGGAAACTTCTGGAAAAGAACTGGAAGGCGATTCTGTGCGGGATCGGCGCGGGCGTAATCACGAGCCTGCTCTGCACGGTGATCCTGGCTAAATGCTTCGGACTGCCTGTAGATATTGCCGTGAGCATGTTGCCCAAGTCTGTCACAACAGCGATCGGAACAGACCTGTCTGCGGAGCTTGGCGGTATTCCGAGCCTGAGCATTGTATTGATCATATTGACAGGCATAACAGGGAACATTCTGGCACCGTCACTCTGCAAACTACTCAGACTGCGCAGCGCTGTCGCACGCGGAGTAGCCATCGGCACGGCCTCACATGCGATCGGCACAAGTAAAGCTATGGAGATGGGCGATGTGGAAGGCGCCATGAGCGGGCTCGCGATTGCAGTAGCTGGTATCCTGACGGCTGTCCTGATGCCTTTCGCGGTCAAACTACTGTAATGACTGTTGGACTCCTATCTGCGGCACTGAAACAGAATATGGCCTGTACATGACCGAGACTCCCGGAAATTGTATTTTTCCGGGAGCTTTTTGCGTAATTGCGGCATGGAAAAGAATTTGATATAATATAATTTGTGGCATTCCTGAAAGAACGTGGAGGAGACAGTGAAAGCGGGGTTATTGCGTTTCTTATGCTGGGCATGTACAGCAGTACTGATACTGCTGTTGGCTTTTCCTGCTGCCGCCGAGGAAACACCGCTGACGAATGAAGAAGTCACACAGATATTGTGGGAACTCTATCAGACTGAAAACAGCGATGCCGAATATGTCGTTCTTCCGGATGACTACGAAGAGCCTGCAGTAGGCAGGACTGGTATATACCATCTGCTCCTGCTTGGCATAGACAATCCGAGCGACGCGATCACCGGCCGAAGCGATACCATGCTTCTTGCTGCGCTGAATGCGCGGACCGGCGAGCTGCGCCTGATTTCGTTCATGCGTGATACTTATGTCAAGATCCCGAAGCATGGCCATAACCGCCTGAATGCAGCCTATGCATACGGCGGTCCGGAACTGCTGATGGAAACGCTGGAGAAGGAATTCGGTGTGCATGTGGATGGAGATGTGGCAGTCAATTATGCATTGATGGCCGAGCTCGTGGACGCAATCGGCGGGATCGATATCGAGGTCAAGCAGGCTGAGCTTAAGAAGCTGAACGGAATACTCGAATACTATAACTACCAGCGCGGCGTGCCTGAGCAGGAAGGCCGATTGGAAGAAGCAGGACTGCAGCATTTGACCGGACTGCAGGCAATGAGCTATGCACGCATCCGTAAGCTCGACAGTGATTTTGTGCGTGTGGAACGTCAGCAGCGCGTGATCCTGGCTATTTATCATCAGCTGCTGACACTGCCTACGGCAACTCTCGCCCAGATCATTACGACAAAGGTGAGCAAGGTAGCTACCAATATCACGATCGCGCAGGCCGTGTCGCTGATGGCAACCGCACTTTCTTATGATGATATCAAAGTAACGACAATGCGTGTCCCGGCGGATGGCGCATATGTCAGCAGAATGATCAACAACGCTTATTTCATTGTCCCGAAGCTTGAACGTTGCCGCGGGGACATTCAGGAGTTCTTGTATGACTAAACGTCTTCTTTCCTTGCTTTTGATCCTTCTTCTGTTGCTTGGCACAGCGCAGGCTACCGAATACCGTACACTGCGTGAGGGCGACAGTGGCAGTGATGTACTGGCGCTTAAGCGTGCCATGTACTACCTGGGGTATTTCACCTCACTGAATTTCGGGGACTTATATAACGGAGTTACCGCGGACCGTGTGCGCCAGCTGCAGC
>JAFYDF010000030.1 GCA_017544935.1 Clostridia bacterium | reverse complement strand
GCTCCGATATACTCACGAACAGAATTAAGCGCTTCATCACTGACGCGAACAGAGTCGGTACGGATATACGTAACAAGTCCCTGCATTCCCTCGCCCTGCAGCTCAATTCCTTCATAGAGCTGCTGAACGACCTGCATGGTTTTCTGTGTAGTAAAGTTCAGCTTTCGTCCTGCTTCCTGCTGAAGAGAAGACGTCGTGAACGGCGGTGCGGGCTGCTTGCGCTTTTCACCGGTCTTGATATCCGAAACGTCAAAGGAAGCGCCTTCAATCTTAGCGCGGGCCTTAAGCATTTCGGCTTCATTGTGCAGAGCGGCTTTCCTGCCGTCGACCATAGCAAGGCGCGCTTTAAACGTGTTCTTGCGACCACGGGCATTCGGAAGCACGACATGTGCGGTAATATCCCAGTATTCTTCGGGAATGAATGCCTCAATCTCCTGCTCGCGCTCAACGACCATGCGCGTAGCTACGCTCTGCACGCGGCCTGCTGACAGGCCCTTCTTGATCTTAGCCCAAAGAAGCGGGCTGATCTTATATCCGACAAGGCGGTCCAGCGCACGGCGCGCCTGCTGTGCGTCCACCAGTTCCATATCAATAGGACGCGGGCTGTGCAGCGCATTAGCAATCGCCTTCTTGGTGATCTCATGGAACTCAATACGAGTAGGCGCAGCGGGATCAATATCCAGTGTCTGCGCAAGATGCCATGAAATCGCTTCTCCCTCACGGTCCGGGTCTGTTGCAAGATAGATCTTGCTGGCAGCTTTTGCTTCCTTACGGATCTTGGCGAGGATCTTTCCGCGGCCATGGATCGTAATATACTTCATATCAAAGTCATTCTCGACATCAATACCCAGCTGTGACTTGGGCAGGTCGCGGACATGACCCTGTGACGCTTCTACCTTATATCCTTTTCCAAGAAATTTCGCGATAGTACGTGCTTTTGCCGGGGATTCGACAATAACCAGTTTTGTTCCTGCTGCCACTTTAAAAGCTCCTCCAGTCATATATGTATAATATTCAAAGAAAATCAGAAGAATATACGTACTGCAGGCATGAAAAACTGTCAGATGTATGTCTACATGCGACGCATTCCTTCCAAAACGGATCGAATGCGTTTTCCTTAAGAAAAACGCATTCGTAATGGTAACATATAATCTCTATTATTTCAATACCACTTCTTGATGATATCAGAGAGAATAGTTCAGTCCCCCGCCCATATTAAACAGATTAAATGAACTGAAGAAATCCATGACCAGGCCGGTCTGAGTGAACCAGATCTCGCCGTAATAATAGATATTATCCCTTGTGATGGAGAATGTCCCGTGATTATTGTCAGCCATGAATACCGGCACATTCTCAAGATTCGCCAGGCGATAGAAGAAGATATCCACATAACTGTACTGACCGGCTACATTCTTGATCTTGACCGTCACAGTATCTCTGTTCTCTGTTTTTCCATGGAACATATTACCCGTATTATTGGTCGGCGGAGTGTAGTTCAGCGTTACGGAGACCAGGTCGCTCCTGACCCAGGCACGACGCTGTTTATTGGATTCGCTGTCGAAGAAATCGATCCATACATATCCGTTCTCAACAGCATATACATCACCGCTCGCGCCCTTGGGCACAGCCTTCTTGATCCCTGTATAATTGGTGCCCGGGCCATAGTATCCCGTGATATCATTGTTCCAGCCAAGGCTGAACGTACCGATGGGCTTTTCTTCCGGGATCATGGACAGGTCGATCTCCACACGGCTGGCACCGGTATACAGGCGGTAAGGATGCCCTCTCTCGGCAAAGTCGACCAGGACCCACCATACACCGTCACGGTAAGCTTTTGTGTATACAGTGACGGTCTGGGATGCCCAGTTACTGATGAAGAAGGTCCCGGGTTCATCATAGGAACGGGAAGGTCCAGTGCGTGTAGCTATCTTCTTATTCAGTTTGGCGGAGTATCCCTGCATGCCATCCGCCAGAGCGAGAGAAGATACCAAGGCAATGAGAATCAGTACCGCAATTATCCGCTTCAGCATCTAAATTACTCCTTTCGCGTTCAGGCTGTTATTGTAATTCCTTTTGCTTATATAATATCAGTAATAGATCCAGCGGTCAAACCATTTCATGGGTTCAAGTCTGCCATAGGTCGCCGTCTGTCCGCTCGCGTACGGGAAGAATGCAATGAACAGTGCTGCAGCTGCCAGCAGGAACAGGACAAGCAGTACGGTGGGCAGGTAACGCAGTATTCTCTGGACTGCGGCAGGATTCCCGTTATTATCCGTCTTCCTATAATACCAGCTGTCAGCCACATCCTGCAGAAGGTCAAAGCACAGCACCGTGCAGAGGATGATAAAAGGCACTGATGTGAAATAGTGATAGATGTAAGTACCGCGCGGTACGAGCATCCAAGGTGCGAACTGTGCCGCGAATCCGATCAGCAGAATTGCAGGCCGCATATCGTTCTTTTTCGTATACAGTGAGATCCCGCCGCGCCTGAAGTGTCTGAAAATCCAGATCATAAGCACCGATGCAAGTGCGAGAAGCCCGCCCCACCATACAGCAGGATTACCCATTGCCACGATTGTCTGGGTGCCGCCTTCAGGGCGGTATGTCGCGCTGTAATACCACATGGGCTTTCCTATCACAGGCCACTCATACCAGGGTGAATAGAACGGATGGTCCATGCCCAGACCCGGAATGCTGTGATAATTGAACATGCCCTGGGCAGCCTCTATGACCCGCTTCACGGTCACGCCTGAAGGCGAGTACGGCATAAAGTAGGGAATGTAAGAGCAGTAATATATGGCAGCCGGTATCGCGACGAAGAATATCAGGCAGGAAAGCATCGTACAGACCGGCCTCTTCCACATCCCGTCAGCTGCCGCTTTATACCGGGGAAGGCTTTCCTTCGCAGGGTCTTCTTCGATCGCGTCCTTGGCATACATGCTCTGCCTGAGACGCCTGTAGACGCTCCAGAAGAAGAGCAATGCAAGGCCCGCGCCCGCATAGCATCCCGTCCACTTGCTGGCGATCGCAAGGCCCATGAACACGCCTGACAGGAACAGCGGTACAAGGGTCTTCCAGAAAGGCTTGTTCCAGTAATCCATCCGCAGGTAATACACCATGAACACCATGGACCAGATAATGAACAGTACGACAAAGCTGTCGATCGTAGCAATGCGTGTCTGTGTGAAATGCATACAGTCGACCGCCATAAGCAGCATCGCGGCAGCCGCCATGATCCGGCGCTTTGTCATGAGCTTCCCAAGCAGGTAGAGTCCAGGCAGCATGAGTATCCCCGCGAGTGCGCCCGCGAAGCGCCATCCGAACGGTGTCATGCCAAAGGCTGAGATTGAGAAAGCCATAAGTACCTTGCCGAGCGGCGGATGCGAAGTCTCGTACGGCCGGTATGTGTAATCGCCGTTCATGGCCAGATAGTGTTCATATCCCGTACGCGCATGATAGATCTCATCAAAGTATGTGCTGTTATACCATCCAGGCTCGCCAGTGAATGTATCCTGTTCATCGATCAGACATTCCCCCGCACCGTCATACACAGATGCCGGGAAGACTTCCTGGGTATCCGGATCTCGCATGATTACTTCATAGAGCGTCAGGGCTATGCTCTTTGCTTCTATCTTCACATACCGCCCGTTCATGCGCACAGCAACGCTCGAATAATTCCGGTTCCCGTCATATGTATTCACCTGACGCACATACTGCCACTGGAAGCATTGTCCTTCCGTAATCTGTGCCCAGTAAGGCTCGCTCCAGTTTACGCCGTCATTGCTCGTGCGTACCGTAAATTCCATATCTCGGTTATGAATACCGCCAAGATAGAGCATCTTGAATTCCCGGGTTCGTCCAAGATCCAACGTCACGCTTTCTGTTGCAGTCTTGGACCGCCACCAGGTCTGCGGCGAAGTCGTGCTTCCAAGATTCGTCAACGCGACCACGGAGTATATTGCAGTAACAACTGCAATGATCACCCAGTCCTGCCAGCGCATCCTGCAAAGCTTCTCCGGGTTCTCAAGTTCCCTGAATGTGGGAGGATATGTGCCGATATGTGTCTCTTCGGCCTCTGCCTGCTCAGAAACTTTGTAAGCAACAGCCCTTCCTTCCATGCAGATACCGAAGGCAACAAAACCTGAATAAGCGGTTACGAGACACAGGAGTGCAGAAATAGCATATTCAAGGCCTGCACTGTCGCTGGCAATTCTGAACAGCGGCGCGTCCAGATGCCCGTCTACTCCGCCGATGCGGATCCCGCGGTCCAGAACGACGCCGACATTAAGGAATGTGCATACTGTCGCAAGAATGAAGAGGATATAGACACGCAAGTCACGTTCGATCACGCAGGCAAGTGCGAGCAGGATAACCGCAGGGAACAGATATCTCTCATGCATCATCGTGCCGGTGCAGCACAGGAGCAGCAGCTGCAGTGCGCCGAGAAGCGGCAGATGCCGGATGCTGTTGTCTTTGAGATACATTCCAACGCACAGAAGCACGCTGAACACAATGACCAGGCGTCCGAGCGTCTGATACGTCATGGGCACGGCAGCGGCAGTGATGATAAGCAGTGCCAATACAACGAGGATTGTAAGTCTGACCTTCCCGCGTTTATACCACTGATAGCGCACAGCCCCCGCAGCAGTCCCTCCCAGCAGGACCAGTGCTACGCAGGCACGGATCAGGAATGGCGCATCCGTCCCAACGCTAGCCCAGTTCTTTCCAAACAGGAAATACAGGTTGCAAGCGTTCACGGTCGCATTCGCGTAATAGCCCATGGTGCCCTGGTAAAGACGAATGACCCACCAGCCCTCGCTGTTGTCCATTTTAGAAGAGAAAGGCAGGATCACGGCCGCAGCGATCACGGCAGAAAAAGCAATCCCGATCACGCTGTGGATGATAATCTTCTTATTCTTTTTGCGGATGATTTTACCAACCAATGCGATCAGTCCCAGCGGTCCGAACATCAGCGCCTGAGGCTTCATGAACACTGCGATCATGTATACGGGAAGTGCGGCATACCACCTGTCCTCGATAGCGAGGATCACGACTAACAGGATGCACAGGGCCATCACGCTGTCAGCCTGCCCCCATGCCGCCCCAGCGGCAAATGTAAGCGGATTGAAAGCATACAGCGCACTGATCGTAAAAGCCGCTTTGCCCGACATGTACTTTCTGGAATACACATACAGCAGAGCCGCAGCCGCGGCATCACATATGATAGAAGGCAATTTGACAAGGAACTCAGTCATTCCTGTACCGAAAGCCTTGCCGATCCTGCCCAAAAGTCCCAGAACCAGGATATATCCCGGAGGATAATCGCAGAAAGCACCTGAAGCGTAGAACTCAGCAGCGCCGTTATTCGCCATGGAATTACCCCAGGCTGTAAAGCATCCGATATCGACACCGTAGCCTGGGATCATGAACGCGATAGCGCATCTGACCGCGACCGCGGCGGCAATGATCCCGACGAGCGGCAGCCAGTTATGCTTTCTGTCTGCCAAGGGCTCTTCTCCAAGCACCGAACGGCTCAGGAACCAGCAAATCACTGCATAGGCAAGCGCGATCCCTGTCAGCCACGGCCAGGCAGAAGATGATGAAGAGTTCTTCTCGGAAGCAGCCTTTGCCGTAGTATTCTTATACCACTGATAGGCAACATATTCGGACGGAACACTCTCGACCTGTGTGAGCGATATATCTTTGAATGAGGCAGTGCCGGTCGCCTCACCGCTGTAACCGCCAAGACGTACGAACACAGTAACGGAATGCTGATCTTTACCGGTACGCCCGTAAAGCGTCACCTGCTGCCATTCGTCACTGTCATACACGGAAGACGAGAACGCGTATACGTCGGATACAGAAAGGTTCGCACCGAGTCCCCCGTTTGCCTGTGCCCTGACATACCCGGTAAGGCAGTACAGGCTGTCGGGCTGCACATCGACCTTCTGTGCAAAGCGTGCATCGTTCAGCGCATGGTTCACGATCGTGACGATGCCGTTTTCCATGGAATAATCCGTATACCCGACTGTATGGATGTACGCATCCGTATACCAGCCGGACGGCAGTCCGTTCTCGTCCGCTTGCGAAAAATCGCCGTTTGCCAGAAGATTGCCTTCCTGCATTTTCGGCGTATTGCTTTTTCCGAAGATGACTGTCACCACGACCGCGATGACAACTACCGCGATCGCCAGAGCCAGCCACTTAAGCCTTGATCTCATCCTATTCTCCCGAAAATAAAAAGTGTTTATGTTAAAACCGCATCAGATAAACTTTTGAATAAAGCTCATTCGGTGGATCGGGCACGGGCCGTACTTTCTGATAGCCTCGATATGCTGAGCCGTACCGTATCCCTTATGCTGCGCAAACCCATACTCGGGATACAGTGTATCCATGATTTCCATTTCCCGGTCCCTTGTAACCTTCGCGATAATGCTCGCTGCGGCGATCGAATACGAAACCGCATCACCGTGAATGATCGGAAGCTCCGGTGCGTCGAGGTTCAGCCCTTTCACCGCATCGATCAGGTAGATCCCCGCCTGCGCTCCGGCAGTCGCGCGCCGCATGGCGTTCATGGTCGCGCGCAGGATATTAATCTCATCGATTTCCTTCGGGTCCGCGCGGCCGACGCCGACAAACAGCGCCGTTTTCAGGATCTCCTCATATACCAGTTCACGTCGTTTTGCGGACAGTTTCTTGCTGTCATCCACCCAGCCTATGACAGGCGAAGGCGGCATGACCACGCACGCGGCAACTACATCTCCTGCAAGCGGTCCCCTGCCCGCCTCGTCCATTCCGGCGACACGGTCATAATGATCCCAGTAAATGCCGTCATGGGCGATCATGGCTTGTTCTCTTTCAATACGGTCAGATGCCATTCTCTTCCTCCACGTGCAGTGCCGGAGGCTGTTCAAGCGTTATTCTGCCCAGCTTTCCGTCACGGAACTCATCCAGTACGACAACACATCCGCGCTCGATATCGACCTCTCCGCCGCGAAGCAGGAACCCGCGCCCGCGGCATACGGCTTCCATGAGTGCCGCCCCGCGCAGTGTCATGTCCTGAATATGATAACGCTCCTTCAGGGTATCCGGAGCGAGCTCCGTCAGGTCATCCAACAGTCCGCAGGCGAGTGCGTAGGTATCCAGGACCTCATCCCGGATCGCAGAGATATATGCGAGCTTCCGTGCCGCTTCCGCATCATCAAGGCGCGGCCAGAGCAGACCCGGCGTATCCAGCAGTTCCAGATAATCCCCGACGCGCACCCACTGGTTCGCGCGTGTGACGCCGGGCTTATTCCCTGTTTTGGCGATCGCGCCTCCATGCAGGCGATTGATCAGGGTGCTCTTACCTACATTGGGCACACCCACGACCATAACACGGATCGTCCGCTTCATACCTTTCGCGGCACTGCGTTCGACCTTTTCCTGTGTCATGCGTTCGATCGCTTTCAGCACGTCGCGCGTGTTCTTGTTGGACTGCACGGAAGCGCACTCAATTCCCTGTAAACTAAAGTATTTAAGCCAGTTCCGGGTTGCGGCGGGATCCGCAAGGTCTGCCTTATTCAGCAGCAGGATCCGGGCCTTCCGACTGAGCATCCTTCCCAGGTCCGGGTTCCGGCTGGAATACGGCAACCGCGCGTCGCACAGCTCAATCACCGCGTCTACGCGCTGGATCTGCTCCTGCAGCAGTCTCTTCGCTTTTGCCATGTGTCCCGGATACCAGTTGATCTGCATAACTACCTCAGAAAAAATAATAATATTTCATTATTATGATATCACGCGGGATATAAAAAATCCAGTCCCCGCAAAGGCTTCGACTCGGATGTCCTGTAAATCTTTCCAAAGGCTGTATCCAGATAGCGGCATCCTTGACAAGGGTTTGAAAATAGCGGATAATGAAGCTGAAATGGAGGGAATAAGCGTGGAGCACCTGATTACGGCTGTAGCCGAAAGCACACCTGCATACCGCAGCGGACTGCGCGCGGGTGATACGCTGCTCTCCATCAACGGTGAAGAGATCATCGACCAGATCGATTACGAAGCGTTTTCGGGCAAACGCCATCTTGTTCTGCATGTCCGCAAGGCAAACGGCCAGGACTGGCATGTCGAGATCGTCAAGCCGCAGGGTAAGCCGCTCGGTCTCTCATTCGGAGAGAGCATGGAACTGACTCCCCGCATCTGCAAGAACAAATGTATTTTCTGCTTTATCGACCAGATGCCTCCCGCGTGCCGTGAAACGCTTTATGTCAAGGATGACGACTGGCGCATGTCGCTGATGATGGGCAACTTCATCACCATGACCAATATGGACGATGACGAGTTTGCCCGCGTTCTCAAGCGTCGTGTCAGCCCGCTGTTCATTTCTGTACACACCGTGGAACCGGATCTCAGGGTCCGCATGATGGCAAATCCGAATGCCGCTAAGATCATGGAACGTCTGAACGCGCTGCGCGATCACGGCATCCGCTTCCACTGCCAGATCGTTCTTTGTCCCGGGATCAATGACGGTGAGCACCTCGAAAAAACGCTTGAGACGCTCTTTTCCCTGTGCCCGGCCGCGCAGAGCGCAGCGCTCGTTCCCGTCGGGCTGACCAAATACCGTCAGAATCTATACCCGCTGCGTCCCTATACCAGGGATGAAGCAATAGAGATCCTTCGCATCTGTGAAAAATGGCAGCGCATTTTCTTTGAGAAGAGCGGCTCGCGATTCGTATTCCCGTCTGATGAAATGCTGTGCATCGCGGGTGCTGATCTTCCCGATGAAGCATACTACGAGAACTACCCTCAGATTGAGAACGGCGTAGGCCTCATGCGCCAGTTCCTGAACTCTTTCACAGAGGCATCTTCAAAGAACACTCGTACAGCGCTGAATCGCAGGGTCCTCATCCCCTGCGGGACGAGCATTGCCCCATATTTGGAAAAATGGATCAGGGAGTACGGACCCGAGGGCGTCGAAGCCACCGTCCAGCCGATCCGTAACCGTTTTTTCGGTGAGACCGTGACTGTGACAGGTCTTCTGACCGGGAACGACATCCTGGATCAAGCCGATACCTCAGGCCAGGATGAGATGATCCTCTGCAGTATCGTTCTCCGTGCCGAAGGCGACCTTTTCCTTGATGACCTTTCCCTGACTGATTTCCGCAATTCCCTTTCCATTCCCGTTACCGTATGTCCAAACCGCGGAGAAATGCTGTTTGAAGCACTTCTCGGTCCAAAGGAGAACTCATGATAGCAAAACCGCTCGTAGCCATTGTCGGCCGCCCCAACGTGGGCAAATCCACATTTTTCAACAAGATTGCCGGACACCGTATCTCGATCGTTGAAGATACACCCGGTGTTACCCGTGACCGTATATACGCCGATGTCGAATGGATGGGCCGCGAGTTCACACTCATCGATACCGGCGGTATCGATCCGCGCAGTGACGATGCGCTTCTCAGCCAGATGCGCCGTCAGGCGGAGATCGCCATTGAAACAGCAGACGTGATCTGCTTTTTCTGCGACGCCCGCGACGGCCTGACATCAGATGACGAAGACGTGGCAACGCTCCTCCGCAGGACGCAGAAGCCTGTGCTCCTCATCGTGAACAAACTTGATTACCAGGGCCTTGACGAAGTCCTCTATGAATTCTATGCGCTCGGCCTCGGTGAGCCTATCGGCATCTCTGCCGCGAACATGCTGGGCCTCGGCGACCTGCTGGAAGCGATCGTGAAGGAGCTGCCTCCTAAGCCCGATAACGCGGAGGACGAGTCTGACGCACTGCACGAGATCCAGCTCGCGCTGGTCGGACGCCCGAATGTCGGCAAGAGCAGCCTGACGAACCGCCTGCTCGGCCAGGAACGCGTCATGGTCAGCGACATCCCCGGCACGACGCGTGACGCCATTGACACGCATTTTGAGAGTGTAGACGGCAGCCGGTACAATATCATCGACACGGCAGGCATCCGCCGCAAGCGCGCGATCGAGGATGGGTCCCTTGAGCGCTACAGCGTACTTCGTGCGATCGCCGCGATCAGGCGCTGCGATGTCGCGCTGCTCGTTATTGACGCAGTAGACGGCGTGACCGAACAGGACGCGCGTATCGCAGGTATCATTGCCGAGGAAGGCAAAGCCGTTGTCATCGCGGTCAATAAGTGGGATATCCCCGAGAAAGAGACCGGCACGCTCGAGAAATACCGCAAGCAGGTCCTGGAAGGCCTGAAGTTTATGGACTACGCGCCCGTACTGTTCATCTCTGCGCTCAGCGGCCAGCGCGTACACACGGTCCTTGAAGCGGTCGACCAGGCGTATGCCCAGGCTTCCAAGCGCATCCCGACCGGCATGCTCAATGATGTGCTCGGTGACGCTCAGATCGCGCTGCAGCCCCCTATGACCGGCGGGCGCAGGCTCAAGATCTACTACGGCACACAGACAGACGTATGTCCCCCGACTTTCTCGCTCTTTGTCAACGACAGTGATTTGATGCATTTTGCCTACCAGCGTTACCTGGAGAACCAGCTCAGCAAAGCGTTTGACTTCTCAGGTACGCCGATCCGATTCACACTGCGTGAAAAAACGAAGGAGAATGCGTAATGTCCCCTGTGATTTCTGCTATCCTGTGCCTGGTCATCGGGTACCTGCTGGGCAGTATCTCGGTTGGCGTCATCTATTCTAAGTCTCTCGGCCGTGATATCCGTACAGCGGGCAGCAAGAATTCCGGCGCGACCAACATGACAAGGATCCACGGCATGCTGCCCGGTCTTATCACATTCGGCGGCGACTGCCTGAAAGGCGTCATCGCGGCACTGATCGGAAGATGGATCTTCGGCGTTCCCGGCGCAATGCTCGCAGGCGCTGCTGTGCTTATCGGCCACTGCTGGCCCGTCTTCTTCGGCTTCCGCGGCGGTAAAGGCGTTGCAACTTGTATCGGTGTAGGCATCAGTGTATTCCCGCTATACGGCCTTATTGGCCTGGCGGCCGGTGTCATCGTGATGCTGGTCTCGAAGTTTGTTTCCTTCGGCAGCCTGGTCGGCGTCACCCTGTTTGCCATCCTTGTCACAATCATATTTGGCTTCTGGCCGATCGGGCTCTGGGCCATCTGGATGGACCTGCTCGTTATCTGGAGGCACAGGGAGAATATCAAGCGCCTGCTCAGCGGCACCGAGCGCAAAATCACTGATAAAGAAAAGAAATAGTTTTCCGCACGATCAACATCTGTCTTTGCGGCGTGATTTTTGTCACGCCGATTGTTTTTTCAATGAAAATCACTGCATCAAAAAGCCACTGGCGATTTCAGCCGGTGGCTTTTGAATAGGGATTCTTATTTTAACTATATCAGCTGTTGCTGATCATTTCGTCAGGCTGCAGGTCCGGATTGAACTTGCGCAGCTTATCGATCTCAGCACGTGCGAGCTTGTCACAGCGGTTGTTCTCCTCACAGTCCGCATGCCCGGGCACTTTCACGAACTCCACCTGATGTTTGCCCACAACAATCGCCATGAGCCGCCACAGGTCCTGGTTCTCGACTTCCTTACCGTCAGCCGTCTTCCAGCCCTTGCGCTGCCAGTTCGCGAGCCAGCCCTGCTGGAAGGCATTGACAACATAGGTGGAATCGGAATGCACGAGAACATGGCAGCGTTCCTTAAGCGCGCCGAGCGCGCTGATCACGGCGAACACCTCCATACGGTTGTTCGTCGTATGCGGCATGCTCCCGCTGAGCACCTTTTCATGGATGCCAAAACGCAGGATCGCTGCCCATCCGCCGGGGCCGGGATTCCCAGAACAAGCGCCGTCTGTATAGATATCGACTGTCTTTAGGGGTCTTATCTGTTCGGACATGTCTTATTTCGTTACCAGTTCGAGTGTATCGCGGGCGATAACGATCTCTTCGTTCGTGGGGATCACAAGGACCTTCACCTTACTGTCATCAGCGGAAACATCGCGCTCTTCACCGCGGACCTTGTTCTTCTCGGGATCAAGCTTGGCGCCCATGTACTCAAACCCTTCCATGACTTTCTCGCGCAGTTCCACACCATTCTCACCGATACCGGCGGTGAACACGATCGCGTCCACGCCGCCCATCGCGGCAGCGTAAGCGCCGATATACTTGCGGATGCCGTAAACCAGCATATCACGGGCAACCTGAGCGCGCTTGTCACCTGCGTCAGCCGCGGCGTCCACGTCACGCATGTCGCTGCTGATACCGCTGATGCCGAGCAGGCCGCTCTTCTTATTCAGGACATTCAGCATATCGTCGATATCCTTGATCTCAGGAGTGCCGTTCTCATTCTTGGCATTATTCATGATGAACTGCAGGACAGCGGGATCCAGGCTGCCGCTGCGGGTGCCCATGACCACACCTTCAAGAGGCGTGATACCCATGCTCGTATCGACACACTTTCCGTGGTCGACGGCGCACATGGAGGAACCGTTGCCCAGGTGGCAGGTGATGATGCGCATATCTTCGGCTTTCTTTCCTAGGAATTCGGCAGCGCGCTTGCTCACATAACGGTGGCTCGTGCCATGGAAGCCGTAACGGCGCACATGAAGGTTCAGATAATACTTATACGGCACGCCGTACAGGTACGCCTTGGGCGGCATCGTCTGATGGAACGCGGTGTCGAATACTGCGACCATTGGCGTTCCGGGCATTACCTGCTGGCAGGCCTCGATACCCATCAGGTTCGCTGGATTGTGCAGCGGGCCCAGCGGGATATTCTCGCGGATAGCATCCATGACCTTATCATTGATGACGACGGATTCGGTGAACTTCTCACCGCCATGCAGTACACGGTGGCCGACAGCACCGATCTCGTCCATGGAGGAGACAACACCGTACTTATCGTTGGTCAGAGCCTTAAGCATGTTCTCGCAGGCCTGAACGTGTGTAGGCATATCGGTCTCAATGACGAATTTTTCCTCGCTGTCCGGATACTTCTGGGTCAGTTTGCTTCCGGCGATGCCGATGCGCTCGACCAGTCCCTTGGCCAGCACGCGCTCGCCATCCATATCCACCAGCTGATACTTCAGCGACGAAGAACCCGCATTGACGATCAGAATTTTCATAACATAATCCTCCCAATTGTTATTGACACTTTATTATATCGTATCATTTGGCTTATGAAAAGAGGTATCTTGCGTTTTTTGCTGAATTTGTTTCTACATATAGTATGTTTTCATTGAAACTCTGATGTATATATGCTAGAATAATAAAGTTCCTGATTCATTTTCTGAGGAGCAGTTTCCGAATGATTCTTCCCTTTTTCAACAGGGCGATGTTCCGCGATGACGAGTTGGCGCTCGTTCCGAGCCGCGAGGACGTCCGCAGTATACGCCTGGGTATCCGCGAAGGGCACACATTCAATATCTTTCTTAGGAAGACCCGCCGCTGCGTTGGCTATGTGAGCCTCCGCATAGGCGAGAGCCCCGCTCTTTATTATCTCGGGCATATCGGTTACCGCATCGAACCCGACTATCGCGGCCACGGCTATGCCGCGCGCGCCTGCCAGATGATCACCCCGCTCATGCAGGAGCTGAACCTGCGCAGCGTATGCATCACGGCAGACCCCGACAACACACCTTCGCGGAAGACCTGCGAACGTATTGGCTGTGAGCTTGAATCGATCGTGCGTGTACCGGCGGAGTTCCTCGATGTCTGTGCCGGTTCCCAGCATAAATGCCGTTATATCCTCACGATCCCCGAAGTGGATGAAGGAGGCCTCTCTTGCAGATAACCCTTTGCGGCGTAAGCCTAAATTATGAACAGTACGGTGATCACGGACCCAACGTGCTTCTTCTGCACGGCTGGGGCTGTTCTATTGAGCTTTTTCGGCCGATCATCGACGATCTTAAGTCCGAATACAGGCTTACCGCCGTCGATTTCCCGGCGCACGGGAAGTCCGCACAGCCGCCCGAGCCCTGGGGCGTCAGTGATTTCGCACAGTGCATCAAGGCGCTGATCGAAAAGCTCGGCATCTGCAGGTGCGATATCATCGCGCATTCCTTCGGCTGCCGCGTCGCGTTATGGCTTGCCGCGAATGAGCCTGACCTCGTCAACCGTCTCGTGCTTACCGGTGCGGCAGGCATCCGCAAACCGCAGAGCAAGGAAGCAAAGCGCCGCAGTGCCCGCTTCAAAGCACTCAAGAAGATGTGCCTGGCTATAGAAAGAATCAAGCCACTCAAGCCCCTTGCAGAAAAAGGCATCAAGGCACTTCAAAACAAGTTCGGTTCCCCTGATTATAACGCCCTGAATGATGAGATGAAGAAGACATTCGTCAAAGTCATTACTGAGGATCTCTCTCCGCTCCTTCCACGAGTCAAAGCTTCTACTCTGCTCGTCTTCGGTGAGAACGACACGGAAACCCCGCTGTGGATGGGGAAAAAGATGGAGACAGAAATCCCAGATGCTGGCCTGGTCATATTCGAGAACGATGATCACTTCGCGTACCTGCACCAGTGGCAGCGTTTTACTGCAGTCGTACGTGCATTTCTGAAATGAGGTAACTGATTTGCTGAGTATCCTGATCGGTCATCTGCCGCACCTGGCCGCAGCCGCCGCCGCGCTCCTGTGCGCCCGCAAGCTCCTGCATTATTTTCAGCTCGAGAGTTATCAGTTCTACGGGCTCTATAAAACGTTCACCCGTCAGTGGAAGGTTGCAGTCCTTCCAACTGCGGTCCTTGGTATACTCGCATATCTCCTGTATCTCGCTGCGAAAGCCATCTGCAGTGATTCAGGGCTCTTTGTAAAGTTTATTGTTTTCTTTGTCTGCTCGCTGATCATTCTCGCGCTTGGGTATGTATGCTCAAAATACATGCAGAAAGGCAAGGAAAAGAAGCCTTTTGTCATGACCGCGCGCATGAAGCGCCTGTATATCATTCTTGGAATCGTCGTCTTGATCTTCTGTTGGATCACGCCCGCACATATCCTGCTCCTGCCTCTTCTTGTAGCGCTCGCCGCAATCATCGCGCTGCCTGTCGAGAAATCCATCAACCGCATGTACATGAAGGACGCGCAGCGCAGAATGAATGAACAGCCTGACCTCATCCGGATCGGCATCACAGGCAGTTACGGAAAGACCAGTGTCAAAAATATTCTGTACACGATTCTATCTCAAAAATACAATGTTCTATCTACGCCTGCAAGCTTCAATACTCCGATGGGCCTGACGCGTGTGATCCGCGAGCGTCTGGAACCTGCGCACCAGGTCTTCCTGGCCGAAATGGGTGCACGTCACAGGAACGACATAAAAGAGCTCACTGACTTTATTCATCCGACGATCGGCGTGCTCACCTCAGTCGGCCCCCAGCATCTGGATACTTTCAAGTCCCTTGAAAATATCATTGAAACCAAATATGATCTGATCCGTTCTCTTCCAACAAACGGTTTCGCCGTCTTCAATGACGATCATGATATCTGCGCTTCGCTCTATGAAAAGACAACGCATTTTGGGAAAGCGATTGTCGGCCGTTCCGATGGTGACATCTGGGCAGAGGATATCAGTGTTTCACCGACCGGCAGCAGCTTCATTCTCTGCTTCAAGAACGGAAAACGCCTCCCCTGTGAAACCAGACTTCTCGGTGCGCACAACATCAGTAATATTCTGCTTTCCTGTGCTGTAGCGAAACATCTGGGTCTTAGTGATCTTCAGATCCAGCGCGGCATAAGTCTCCTCCAGCCTGTTGAACACCGTCTGCAGCTTCTCAGGAGCGCCGGCGGCATTACCGTCATAGATGACGCGTTCAACAGCAATCCGGCAGGCGCGAAGGCCGCACTCAATGTCCTGCGCGAATTCAGCGGCAGAAGGATCATCGTGACGCCCGGAATGGTTGAACTCGGTGAGAAGGAAAGCGAGTACAACCGTGCGTTCGGCGCCCAGATGGCTTCCTGTGCCGACATCTGCGTATTGATCGGGAAGAAGCACACTCAGCCGATCAGAGACGGCCTTATCAGTGAGGGCTTCTCTGCCGGCAATATCTATTCCTATTCGAGTCTCAGCGAAGCCACGGCATGGCTGCGCGGATTCATGCAGGCCGGTGACGTCGTTCTGTATGAGAACGACCTGCCGGACCACTATTCAGAAACATAACTGGGAGGATTCAGAATATGTCTAAGAAACAACTGGGTATTATTTTCGGAAGCCGCAGCTGCGAGCATGAAGTTTCGATCATCAGCGGCGTACAGCTCGCGCGTTCCGCTGACCGTGAGAAATATGATATCTGGCCGATCTATATCGCCAAGGACGGCCGCTGGTATACCGGCGACGCGCTTCTTGATATCCGCACCTATACCCCATTCGATCCATCAAAAAATGGAATAAAGCGTGTTACGCTTGATATCACAGCAGGCAGCGGTGCACTTATCCATTATGAGCAGGAAAAAGGTCTTTTCGCAAAGGGCGTCACACCTGTTACCGTAACACGCCTTGACTGCGTGATTCCTGTACTGCACGGCCTTCACGGCGAGGATGGCTCCCTGCAGGGTCTGCTCGAGCTCGCCAATATCCCGTACTCCTCTACGGGCATCGTCGGCTCCGCCGTCGGTATGGACAAGATCATGATGAAGCAGGTTTTCCGCGGCATGAACTTCCCTGTCCTTCCCGACACCTACGCTCTGCGCAGCGAATGGAAAAAGGATCCGGATGCAGTCATCGCAAAGGTCGAAAAGACTCTGCCTTATCCTGTCTTCTGTAAGCCTTCCTGCCTGGGCAGCTCGATTGGAGTCAGCCGTGCGAACGACCGTGAAGGTCTGAAGGAAGCACTGGACCTTGCGTTCAGCTATGACCGCCGTGTACTTATTGAGCAGGGACTTGATCATCCAATCGAGGTCAATTGCTCCGTACTTGGTTTCGACGGCGAGATGAGGACCTCTGTTACTGAAATGCCGACCACTTCGGGCGGCGAGCTTCTTGACTTTGCTGACAAGTATCTGACCGGCTCCGGCAGCAAGGGCATGGCATCCCTCAAGCGCATCATGCCCGCTCCCGTTGGTGATGAGATCATTCACAAGATCGAGGCGCTCAGCAAGGATATCTTCCGTGCCCTCGACTGTAAGGGTGTCGTACGCGTCGATTACATGCTGACAAAAGAAGACCAGCTGTATATCACGGAGATCAACACGATCCCCGGCAGCATGGCCTTCTATCTGTGGCAGGAAACCGGCCTGCCCTATGCGAAGCTCATTGACGAACTGGTCGCCTGCGCAGAACGCGCGTTCGAGGAGAAGAATGAGAATAACTTTGCCTTCACTTCCGATATCCTGAACGGCGTCGTTCTCGGCGGCAAGAAAGGCGGCAAGCTGTAAGGCTTACTTTCTGAAGAATCCCTGGTCTGTCAGCGCACTCACGAGCACGGCCCCCGCAATCAGCGGCAGCGCCGTCTGCCAGACCGACGGCTGCGCCTGCCAGAGATAGAGCAGTGCCAGGATGAACGCGAACAGGATAGCGCGCAGCAGCGCAAGCAGTGCGGGCATTATAATATGCCCAATAACAAGCTTTGCCGCAAGCAATCCCGCCGCGATGCGTAGCGCGATCGCACCGATTGCCGCGACAGACAGCAGCTGCGTCAGATAATTTACGATCGTCTGCAGTGTTATATCACTGATATTATCCTTGATCAGCCCTTCGATCAGGCCTGCGAAATACACCTTTCTGTACAGCGCCCACGCCAGGATCATGCTGCACAGGTACAGCGACGCATAAAGCGGCAGCTTCCAACCGTTCTCAGCAAGCGGCCTGTAGAGCAGGAACGCGAGGATCAGCGAAACAGGAATACTGAGCACTGCGACCATAAGCAGCGAAAGCAGTTCATCCATGAACCCTTCTCCGATCGAGCTTGTGACAATTTCGATTGTCGGCTTATTCCCGCCATGCAGGGCGGACATCAGCTGCGACGCGATCTTCGTGCAGCTTCCCAGCAGCGGGAAGTCCTCCAGGCGCAGCATTTCCGTCACAGTTGGCGGAAACGCCTGTGCCAGCATTGTAGGACTCAGAATTGCAAGTATCGCCGCAAGTGTCAGGGCGATAACGATAATAAAGCGTACCGTTTTCATGACGGCCTCCCGAACGTTCGAATAACAGCACCATTATAGTTTTGAGTTTCTTTCTTGTCAAACAAAGCGCATTCCCCCTACTTCTCCGGAGGATCTGATGAACAGGTTTGTACTGAAGGCGCCATATCAGGCGAAGGGCGACCAGCCTCAGGCGATTGCGGCGCTCGCACAGGGTTTCAAGGACGGTTTAAAAGCACAGACACTTCTGGGTGTGACCGGTTCCGGAAAGACCTTTACCATGGCGTCCGTGATCGAGCAGGTACAGCGCCCGACGCTTGTCATTGCGCACAACAAGACGCTCGCGGCACAGCTGTGTTCCGAGTTCAAGGCTTTCTTTCCCGACAGTGCTGTCGAGTATTTCGTATCCTATTACGATTATTACCAGCCCGAAGCGTACATTGCTTCGAGCGATACTTATATTGAGAAAGATTCATCTGTCAACGATGAGATCGACCGTCTCCGCCACAGTGCGACTGCTGCACTGCAGGAGCGCCGTGACGTAATCATTGTCGCGTCCGTCAGCTGCATCTACTCGATGGGCGATCCGAGCGAGTATACAAGCCAGATGATCTCCCTGCGGCCCGGCATGAATTTCGGCCGCGAGGCCCTGCTCAGAAAGCTCATAGACATCCAGTATGACAGGAACGACATCAGCTTCACCCGCGGCACGTTCCGTGCCCGCGGCGACGTCGTAGAGATCATGCCCGCGAGCATGGCTGACAATGGCATCCGTGTCGAGTTCTTCGGTGACGAGATCGACCGCATCAGCGAGATCAATCCTGTGACCGGCAAGGCTGTGCATACGCTGCAGCACGCGGCGATCTATCCGGCAACACATTATGCGACCAATGCCGAGTCCCGTGAGGAGAATATCAAGCATATCGAAGAGGACCTGGAAAAGCAGATCGATATGTTTACCGCGGAAGGCAAGCTTCTTGAAGCCGAGCGTATCGCACAACGGACACGGTATGATATAGAAATGCTCAGGGAAATCGGCTTCTGCTCAGGTATAGAGAACTACAGCCGTTACTTTGACGGCCGCAGTCCCGGTGACCCGCCATTCTCACTTCTTGACTACTTTCCGAAGGACTTCATCGTCTTCATCGACGAAAGCCACCAGACAATCCCCCAGATCCGCGCCATGTATGCCGGTGACCGCGCGCGCAAGACCGCGCTTGTAGAATACGGTTTCCGCCTTCCCAGTGCGTTTGACAACCGCCCGCTCCGTTTTGATGAGTTCGAAGAGCGCATCGGGCAGGTATGCTTCGTCTCCGCGACCCCCGGCCCCTATGAGGCCGAACACACCCTCCAGACTGTCGAACAACTGATCCGTCCGACAGGCCTTCTCGATCCCAAGATATCCGTACGCCCGGCAACAGGCCAAATTGATGACCTGGTATCTGAAGTCAAAGAAACGACCGCGCGCGGCGAACGTGTGCTGATCACAACATTGACCAAGAAAATGGCCGAGAGCCTGACAGACTATCTCCGTGAACAGGAAGTCAGGGTGCGCTACCTGCATTCTGACATCCAGACAATGGAGCGCATGGAACTTATCCGTGACCTGCGCCTGGGCGCGTATGATGTGCTGGTAGGCATTAACCTACTGCGAGAAGGCCTTGATATTCCCGAAGTCTCTCTTGTAGCGATCCTTGACGCGGACAAGGAAGGTTTCCTGCGTTCCGAAACGAGCCTTGTTCAGACAGTCGGCCGCGCTGCGCGCAACGCGGAAGGCCGCGTAATCATGTATGCCGACGCTCTCACCGACAGCATGGCCAGGGCGATCAATGAGACGAACCGCCGCCGTGCCATCCAGGAACAGTACAATATCGAGAACGGTATCACTCCGCAGTCCGTCAAGAATGCGGTTCGTGCGCTGCTAGAGATCACGGACAAGGCTGAGGATGACGCACGCCGCTATGGCATGTCAGACGACGAGAAGCAGGAACTGATGCGGCAGCTTGAGGACCAGATGCTCGCTGCTGCAGGCGAGCTCGACTTTGAGAAAGCCGCCAAGCTTCGCGACAAACTGTTTGAACTGCGCGGACAGGCTCCGGCCGACAAGCCGCAGCCCAAGCACCGCCATCGCCGCGAACATCTGAAGCATGGCAAATAATCCGGAGTATCTGAGTATTCCAGAACTGAGGTGACACTGTTGAAAAAGCTAAAAAAGCTGGTTATCGGCGGGATCGAGAGCAAGGTCCTGACACTGGTGCTTGTATCCATGCTCCTTGTGGCAACCGTGTTCATTTTATCCATGCTGACGCAGAACAAGCTGCTCACTGATTTGAGCAATGATACTAACGAGCGTCAGGTCGCCTCAGTAACGGGGATCACCTCCACAGTGATCGATACGGTCATTGTAGATAATATGAACCGTATCACGCAGATGGAAGCTGTAGAAACAGATGAGATGTTCCGCGATGCAGCTGTCCGTGTCCAAATGATCTCTGACTATGCCGGAAAGCTCCTCAGCGATTCCAGCAGCGTGCCTCCGGCTGCCTGGAACAGACCGGATGCATCACATGACGGGGAGCTCTTTGTAAAAGTGCTTCTTGCAGAGGGTATTGATGAAGAGGCAGTAAGCGACAGGATCGGCGTGATTGCCAACATGTCGGATATGCTCGTATCCCTCTGTTCTGCGTACGGTACTAACAACATCTGGTTCACCCTGAATGAAGGCGTTACCCTGATGGCCGATACCGTTCCCGGAAACTGGATCAACGAAGACGGGTCTTTTATCGCCTATAATGCGACGGAGCGTTATTGGTATACTCAAGCTGTGGAAAAGGGCGGGCTGATCTTTACGGACGTAGAGTTTGACCACCGTACAGGCGAACTATGCGTCACCTGCGCCATGCCCGTCTACGGTCCGGACGGAACGCTGTACGGCGTTGCCGGTGAGGACATTTTCCTTTCCGACATGCAAGAAAAAGTCATTCAGGCATCTAAAGACGGCGCTTCGCTGTTCGTTGTAAATCAAAGTGGTCATGTGATCATCTCCCCGGACAATGAAGGCATTTTCCGTGTCATGAACTCTTCTGACGCCGTTGACCTCAGAACGCTTGACAACAAGGAGCTGGCAGCGCTTGTCAGTGACGCGATGCAGGGCAAAACCGATGTTCGCATCTTGCCTTTATCTGATGGAAACCACTATATGATCGGAGTGCCCATGAAAACAGTCGGCTGGACGCTCATTGCTTCCTACCGCGAGGCGGTTGCCGAGCAGCCGATAATTCAGCTTAAGGAAAACTATAACGCGATCCAGGAGCAGGCAGCCGTCTCCTACCGCAGCAATATTTCCAGAGGCACACTGCTCGCATGCCTGATCCTGGCTGTATTGCTCATTGGAATGGTGACCGGTGCTTTTGTCATGAGCAAGCGTATCGTAAAGCCGCTCAACACGATTACCAGGAAAATTTCCGAGCTGAGTGAGACAAATCTTGAATTCAAGATGGAGGATGCATACCGCACAGGTGACGAGGTCGAGGAACTGGCTGAATCCTTTGCGAGCATCTCCCACAAGACCGTGGAATACCTTGATACCGTAAAACGTGTCACGGCAGAGAAGGAAAGGATCGGTGCTGAGCTCACTCTGGCGACCCAGATTCAGGCCGCAATGCTGCCGCACCTCGTGCCCGCATTCCCCGACCGTAAGGATTTCGATATCCTAGGAAGCATGGATCCTGCCAAGGAAGTCGGCGGAGACTTCTATGACTACTTCCTGATCGACGATGACCATCTGGCCCTGCTGATCGCAGACGTATCCGGCAAAGGTGTACCTGCTGCTCTGTTCATGATGGCAAGCAAGATCATCCTGCAGAGCGTCGCCATGCTGGGCGGCTCTCCTGCTCAGATCCTGACCAAGACAAACGAAGCGATCTGCTCGAATAATGAAGCGGAGATGTTTGTAACAGTCTGGGTGGGCATCCTTGAGCTGTCAACTGGAAAGATGACCTGTGCTAACGCAGGTCACGAGTATCCGGTATTCAAGCGCCCTGACGGGAAGTTTGAGCTGTATAAGGACAAGCACGGGTTTGTGCTTGGCGGTCTCAAGGAAGCGAAGTATAAGGAATACGAGATCCAGCTGGAGCCCGGCACGAAAGTATTCGCATATACAGACGGTGTGCCCGAGGCCACGAATGCGGATAAGCAGCTGTTCGGTACGGACCGGATGGTCGAGGCCCTGAACAGATATCCGGATAAGTCGCCTATAGATATCCTGAAGGGTGTACGGAAAGCTGTTGATGATTTTGTCCAGAACGCTGAGCAGTTCGACGATATAACGATGCTGTGCCTTGAATACAAAGGCCCGCAGACATCAGTAAAGAAAGCATAATCGAATCACAAAAACAACAGGGATGATATGCCATTGAATAATAGCGTGTCATCCCTGTTTAGTTTTGGTATTAAACTCTTTTCAGTCCCTGACCCTGAGCTCCCACATTGCTACCGCTGCGGCAGCGGCGACATTCAGTGAATCGATATTATGTGCCATTGGGATCTTAACGATCCGGTCGCACTGCCTGATGGTCTCATCCGTCAGCCCGCTGTCCTCTGTCCCGAGGAAAACAGCTACTCTGGGCGCATGGATCAACTCAGGATCATTCAGTACAGTGCTGTCATTTCTGAGTGCCATGCCAACCGTGAGGAACCCGTTTTCCTTCAGCGCCCTAAAGCCTTCGTCGTCAGATGTCCAGGCCCATGGTACCATGAAGATGCTGCCCATGCAAACGCGTACAGAGCGCCTGTGCAACGGATCGCAGCACGTTGGCGTCAAAAGCACGGCGTCCGTACCGAGCGCAGCCGCCGAGCGGAAGATCGCGCCGACGTTTGAGGGTTCATTGATCCCTTCGAGGACCACCACGCGCCGTGCATCTCTGATCACGTCTTCCACAGTCCTCACAGGCGGACGCTTCATCGCGCAAAGTGCCCATGAGCGCTGCAGCTGGAAGCCAGTCCATTCGGCAAGATCCTCATCATCTCCGGTGAACACGGGAATATCCCCGCATTTTGAGATGATCTCACGGCCGAGGCCGTCAATGAACTTGCGACGCATTAGGAGAGAAAGCGGCGTATATCCGGCATCAAGTGCCGTATGAATAACACGCGGCCCCTCAGCAATAAAGATCCCTTTTCCGGGTTCCTGTTTGCTGCGGAGCTGCGCGTCTGTCAATCTGTAGAAGAATCCTTCCTGATCGGCGGATACGTCTTTTATCTCAATGAAAGGCATAGTTTATCCCTGATGAAGCGGGATCTCAACGATGAATGTCGTTCCTTTCCCGACTTCGCTTTCGACATGGATCTCGCCGCCATGCAGGACAACGAGCTGGTTCACGATGGCGAGGCCCAGGCCTGTCCCGCCGGCCTCACGGCTCCTGGCCTTATCCACGCGGTAGAATCTGTCAAATATATGCGGCAGATGCTCGGCGGCAATACCGGGTCCGTTATCCTGGACCTTCAGCACGGCATTCTTTCCAACATGCTGCAGAGACACATTAATTGTGCCACCTTCCTGCGTATACTTGAACGCGTTCTCCATGAGGTTATATACGACCTGCTGGAGCTTCGTGCGGTCAGCATACATGTCGCAGTCATCCTGAAGAGACAGCGTCAGCGTCTGGTTGCGCTGTTCACACAGCGGCGCCAGAAGATGCTCTGTGTCCTTAACAACGGCGGCAAGGCTCATATTCTCCCTGGAAAGCTTGACATCCTTGACATCCATACGCACCAGCGTCAGAAGGTCTGTAACGATCGATGACAGTCGGTCGATCTCGCGGTTTATATCGCCCAGGAATTCCGTGCGCAATCCAGTTTCCATCTCCGGCTGATAGATCAGAGACTCGACCATGATTTTCATGGTTGCGAGCGGAGTTTTCAGCTCATGGCTCGCATTTGATACGAACTGGTTACGTGCTTGGTCAAGGGACTCGATCTTCTCGCTCATACTGTTGAAAGTACGAGCCATTCGGCGCATCTCACCTGAGCCCTGTATCTGCACACGCGTAGAAAAATCTCCGCGTGCCATGCTCTGAATACCGCGTGTCAGCGCGGACACGGGCTTGGTGATGATCTGTGAGAAGATCAGGCAGAATATGATTGCGAATGCGGCTACTACAATGAACAGAAGCAGCATCTGATCACGCAGCTCGTATAGGTTCGACATCATCGTCTGCACCGGCGATGCAAGGAGCAGTACACCGATCACATCTGACTGGCTGATGATACCTGCAGTGCAGTAGCTGACCCAGGTGGAATCACCTGCGCTGCCGAAAAGGAAGTTCTTATTGGACTTAATACCGCCCTCATCGTTCAGGGCGTGCACACCGTAATCAGCCACATCTCCGCGCATAAGCACATTCGCGACTTCGGGCGCGTCAATGCGCGTTCCATTGAGTGTACCATACGTATCTACCTGAACCTTGCCTGTCTTGTCCAAAACAAGCAGGCGGCCGCCCAGCTCTCCCCCGGAAGCTGTCAGCTGTCGGTGCAAAGCTTCTGTATCCGCCTGCTCAAATAACGGCGCAATACGTACGGCAAGGCTCTCAACGCTTGCCCCGTCTGTACGTATCCTCTGCTCAAACAGATAATCGCCCACCATGTTGGTGAGCGAATTGGCCATGATGGTAAATGAAAGACCGACGATCAGCAGGAAGGCCAGTGATATCTGCCAGCGGATACTGAACCCATTATTGTCAGTCCTTGTCCGTAAAATAGTAGCCCACTCCCCACTTGGTGAAAATGAACTCCGGCTGAGAAGTATTGCGCTCGATCTTCTCGCGCAGGCGGCGGATGTGCACATCTACGGTGCGTGCGTCGCCCATGTAGTCATACTTCCAAACCGTCTCTAGCATAGCCTCACGGCTGAATACCTTGCCGCGGTTGTTGATAAAGAGCTGTAAGAGGTCGAATTCCTTTGCGGTCAGACGCACTTCCTTGCCACCCAGAGTCACGGAACGGTTGATCACGTTCACTTCCAGGTCACGCACACGAATAATCTTCTTGTCTTCACCAGCGGCAGGCTGACCTGCGCGGCGAAGGATATTCTTAATACGCGCCTTGACCTCAAGGATATTGAAGGGCTTGGTCATATAATCATCCGCGCCATACTCGAGTCCCAGGATCTTATCCATGTCCTCGCCCTTGGCTGTCAGCATGATGATAGGCACATTGCTGCTCTCACGGATGCGCTGGCAAACCTGAATGCCGTCCAGTTTCGGAAGCATCACATCCAGCAGGATCAAATCAATACTGTTTGAGAAAAAGATATTGAGTGCCTCTTCGCCGTCCATGGCAGAGATGGTCTCATAACCTTCCTGTTCCAGCGTATATTTCAGACCTTTGATAATCAGCGGCTCGTCGTCAACAAGCAAGATACGTTTGGCCACAGGTATTCATTCCTTCCAGAGTTGTACGATCTCTATGATCGTCCTTATAATATTACAACAAATATTGCGATCAATCAAGTGAATTGAAACAATTCCCTCACATTTTTTATAGAAAAGGAATCATTCGTCGTTTTCTTTTTTTATTTTGCAGGGGATTCCGAACTCGCACGGCACCCCTGTCTGACATAGCCCGCATACCGCAAAGCCCTGATATCCATAGCGTTCGAGCGCGAGCTTCTTCACTACATCGCGGGTATACGCGCGGCACTTTACCTTGTCATGGCCTTTTTCGCTGAGTGCGCCAGCAGGGCAGCGCTTGATGCACGCCTTGCAGCCGTCTCTGGCGATACAGTATTCGTTATATACTGAATACTCGCGCTTGGAAGGCTCAAGCTTTGTATGCACGATGCACGAACCGTAACGGGCAGCCTTGCCGCGCTTTGAGATCAGCGCATCATCCAGGCCAAATGTGCCAAGTCCTGAAATATACGCTGTATGACGTTCTGACCAGTTGGAAATGAGCGTGAATTTCTCACTGTCGCCCCAGCTGAATTCCACCGAAGTCATGGGTGCAACCGCCTCGATCCCCTGCTCACGGAACCATGTTTCCACCGCTTTCGCGAGCGCGCGGTTGCATTCCTCACCATGTACGCGGACCATGATCCATTCCAGTGACGGGATATCCTGATTCTCCCTGGTCGCGTCACGTGTGCGCTGCGTCTGAGGGAGACACCAGCTGATAATGCTCACTTCCGAGGGATCAAAAGGACGCCCATAAACATTCTGAAGCCATTCCTCGGGGAGTCTGTAAAAGTTCTCGTCGATATGCTTTTTATAGAAAGGATAGAGCGGATCCGAGGCGGAACTAAAGCCGATAATGGGCTCATCAAAAGCATAATCATCAATCCGGAGCATGGTATTATACATTTTATCGGACATCCGTTCCTTGATAAACCGCTCAACATCTGCATTTGTCGGCATAAAAAGCCACCGCCTTAAATTATTAATTTCGTTTCCGCTTTGTGTATAAATATATCATGCATATATACATTTTTCAAGTATAAACATAATAAATGCATAATATCCGTAAGCACGTCCGACCGCAGAATGTAAAAGAGATGTAAACACTTTCTCCCGACACCCCCTTATGTCTTGATGGAAATACCAAAATAACCTATAATTATTGAAGGAATTCTGTACGCAAGGGGGTGACAGTTCACGCGCAAACGTAGTATAATGAAATATGTGCTGTTTTTAACAGTACTGCTGCTGGCAGCGTCTGTCATCCTTGTCCTCATCCTCCGCGGTAATGGACCGTCCAATGCAGGTATAAGGGCTATGCAGGCTTCTGACGGGCTCGATCATTACAGATATGAGCTTGTGTTCCGTCCTGAGTCAGACGAACTAGCCGCGACACTGACGCTGCAGTATACGAACCGCACCCGGGAGACACTGAACGACATTGTCCTGCGAACCTGGGCAGGCGCGTACGGAAGCTATAAGACGAGCCCCGCATCCATCGACGAACTGTTTGACGCCTGCTATCCGAAGGGTTTCTCTGAAGGCGGGATCAACATCGAAGGTGTATGGTGGAACGACGCTATCACAGCCTATTCGTTCGATGACGACGCTTCCACGGTTCTTCGCATCCCTGTCGGTATGCTTGCACCGGATATGGGCGGGACACTGCGTCTCAGGTGCCGTATCTCCGTCCCGCACTGTGCGCACAGGTTCGGAGTCTCGGATGGTGTCTTCCAGTTTGGGAACGCACTTCCCATTCTCTCCGTCCGGCAGGATGGCATTTGGCGCACAGACGCGTACTGGCCCATCGGCGACCCATTCACAAGCAGTTGCGCAAACTATGATGTAACGCTAAGCGTTCCCAAAGGCTGGATGTGCGCGGCAACGGGAAGCGGGACTTCCAAGACAGATGAAGGGAACCGCACGGTTTACTCTTTCCACGCAGATGCCGTGCGTGAGTTTGCCTTCGCGATTTCTGACAAATGGCAGAAGGCAGAAAAGAAACTGGATGGTATCACGGTCACTGCCTACGCCCCCTCAAAGGATGGCGCTAAGAAAGCCCTGGATTACGCCGGAAAAGCGCTCCGCTACTGCACTTCGCATTACGGCGACTATGCTTACTCAGCGTTCACCGTCTGCAGCATCGATTTTCCTTTCGGCGGAATGGAGTATCCGCAGCTGGTCATGATCAGCAATACCTGTTTCGATAAGGAATCAGCGGACACTCTGGAACTTACCCTCGTTCATGAAACCGCGCATCAGTGGTTCTATGGCCTAGTCGGAAGTGACTCCTTCAACCAGCCCTGGCAGGATGAAACGCCCTGCGAATACACTGTCCTCAGGTACGTGAAGGAACGTTACGGGACGGATGCCTACAGGCGGCTTCGCGCAACGCGCATCGATGCCGCGATGCAGGATCCCCTGCCCCTCGCTGTGACGCCCGGATCTCCCATCTCCTACTATTCCTCGTATTCAGCCTATTCGTCGGTAGTATACGGGCGCGGGACCGCATTCCTGCTGGACGCGGACGAAATGACCGGCAAGGTCGATACTGCGTTAAAGTCCTACTGCGACAGATACGCTTTTCAGATCGCTTCACGCGACGACTTTCTTACTACTCTCAGCGGCAGCTGCGAAGCGGATCTTGATCCCCTGGCTGTCGATTACCTTGACACTCTGATGTGAAACTAATTACGGAGAAAAAACATGATGAAAAACAGCCTTCGTTTCCTGTTTGTCGTTCTGATCGCGGTAATGCTTCTTGCGCTTCCGCTGCTTATTCCCAGCGGCAGCATGCTCAGTGATTATCAGGATCAGTGGATGGAATGGTCCTACAGCATCCTCCGCGTCGCTAACGCAGAAGAGCCTGTAAAGCTGCCCATCGACCTGACGCCCGGCATGCAGCCCAATCCGGATGCCTATACGGAAGACAGTTATGAGGATGAATCGATCAGCGTTAAGATCGAGCATTATGTGGATGAGGAAAAGAATCTCTCTTTCCGCATCGCGTATATCAAGATTGCGGATGCTTCTCAGCTGCGTACCGGCGTCGCCGGCCAGAAGCTCTCCTCTAGCCGCACCGGCACCGTGCAGGCCATGGCCGAAAAATACCAGGCTGTGCTTGCCCTGAATGGCGACTATTATATCAATGACCCGAATAAGACTAGTTTCGAATACCGCATGGGTACCGCTATCCGCAGCAAGACGAACACAAACAAGGATATCCTGATCATTGATGAGAACGGCGATTTCCATATCATCCTGATGGGCGACAAGAAGACCCAGCAGTCTGAGATCGACGCTGTCAAGAAAGAACACCAGATCATAAACGCCTTCACATTCGGTCCTGCTCTTGTCAAGGACGGGAACCTGCTTACCACAAAGTATTCAAATTACAATCCCAATGCGAACGAGCCGCGTATCGCGATCGGACAGATGGATACCCTTTCCTATGTGGTCGTGATCGCTGAAGGCCGCGGTAAATACGCTGACGGTCTGACGCATCAGGAGTTCGCGGACTTCATGTTTGACCATGTCGGCTGCCTGCAGGCGTATAACCTGGACGGCGGCAACTCCGGCACTGTCGTTCTCGGAAAGACCATCTATAAGGCCGACCAGAACACATCAAAGCTGCGTGACATGAACGACTGCATCTATTTCGCGACGACCGTAGATCCCTCTACCTGGAGCAAGTAACCATGTTCGAAGAAACCGTTATCTATTCCGTCGGAAGCCTGAACATCTTCCGGTACGGCATATTCATCGCTATCGGAGCGCTGGCCGCACTGATCGTATTTGCCCTGCTCTGCAGGAGCCGTTCTCTGCCCGGCGACATTCCCCTTCTCTGGGGTGTGCTCGCGATCCCGATTGGCCTGATCTGCAGCCGGCTGCTCTTCTGTATTTTTGATTTCCGTTTTCACGGGATGGTCTCCCTGCGCGCCATCCTCTCTTTCTGGGGCGGTGGCCTTTCGATGATGGGCGCTCTTCTTGGCGCGGTCCTTGCCGCATGCCTGGCTGCGCGGATCCTGCGCGTGTTCCCGCGCACAGTCCTGGATACCCTGACTCCCGCGCTGTTCGTGTTTATCTTCTTTGCACGTCTTGGCGAGGGCAGCACCGAGCTCCTCGGCCGCAGCCGTTCCATGACGTTTGACGCAGACAATTTCCTGTTCTTCAATGACGGCTACAGCACATACCTCAACACATATATCCTTGAAGCGCTCTGCGCCGCGGTCCTTTTTATCATCCTCCTGGTCATGCTCAGGCGTGAACGCCGTCCCGGTGATGTACTGCTGAAAGGCATGCTGCTCTTTGGTTGCACGCAGGTCCTCTGGGAAAGCCTGCGCTTTGACAGCCATATGCGTTTCTCATTCATCAGCATGCAGATGGGCATTGCTGCCCTCCTTTTCGCTATACCGCTTATCATCTTCGCCGTACGCTGTGGAAAGAAACCGCTCATCATTACTGTTATTGTCATAGCCCTTGTCGTAGGCGGAATCGTCGGAATCGAACTCATGATCGACCGCACCGATGTAAGCAACATGCTTCTTTATGCCGCATATGTGATCCTGCTTTCCGTACCCGTCATACTGGGCTTCTGCTGGAAAAGGAGGAGCCTAAGGCCATGACGAAGGAACAGGTCGCGCGCATCAATGAACTCGCGCGTAAGAAAAAGACTGTCGGGCTCACCGAAGCCGAGCTTCAGGAACAGGCAGAACTGCGTGCTGAATATCTCAGAGACTTCAGAGAAGGCCTCCGCCAGCAGCTCGACAACACCTATATCCAGTATGAAGACGGGCGCAAGGAAAAACTGACGCCCAAGAAGAAGCAATGAGCATGCGTCTGACGACCCTCTGCTATCTTGAGCGCGGCAACTGCTGGCTAATGCTCAACCGCAACAAGAAACAAATCGACGAGAACGCCGGAAAATGGATTGGTGTGGGCGGCCACATCGAGGATGGCGAAAGTCCCGATGAGTGCATCATCCGCGAGGTCAGAGAAGAAACCGGTCTGAGTGTAAAAGGTCTTAAACTCAGAGGGATCATCACCTTCATTCTTCCCGACTGGGGCGATGAGATGACCTTCCTCTATACCGGTAAGGCGGATGGCGAACTGAACCCCGACTGTTCAGAAGGCACGCTTCGCTGGATTCCCTATGATGAAGTCATGCAGCTCCCGCTCTGGGAAGGTGACAGGGTATTCCTGCCGCTGCTGAGAAAAGAAACCGAATGCTTCTCATTGAAGCTGATCTACCTGCCCGGCGGACGTCTGGACGGATGTATACTGAACGGAAACGATATCACTACGGAAGTATTAGGAGCAAACCGATGAAAAAGCTGATCTGTGCGTTAATGATCCTCATGATCCTGCTGCCTGTCCTGACCGCGTCCGCGGCGGACAAGGCCCTTTATACTACGAACGGCAAGATCAGTGCTCCGATCTATAAGACGACTGATAAGTCTTCTCCGAACGTCGGACGCATCAATGAAGGCTCTACTATTTACGTTTACAGGATCTATCCTGAATGGCTGTATGTGAGCTGCAACGGAGACAAGGGTTATATTCCCCGCACATATACGTATGCCGGAAAACCCATCGATAAGACGGCCACTCCTCCCTGGGGCGTTGAAATCTACCGTTATGTAGGGACCGTCGGAGCTTCCGGATGCACCATTCTCAGCGAGCCTGATGCCAACAGCGAACCCCTGATCTCACTTGGTGAGAACGCACGCTTTTCGATCATTGAGCTGCAGGACGGCTGGGGTAAGCTTGCCTACTACCGCCGCTACGGATATGTGAACATCAACGAGCTCAAAGAGCTCCTGCCCGTCTGCCTAGATGCTTTCTCCGGCACAGATGAAAACCCGATTGCCACATTCACATCCTATTATGTCGTCGGGTCCGATAACGTCAGCGTTCACGGCAAAGAAGTCAACATTGGCGTCAACTGCTCCTATATCAACGGCGATATCGTCGGCGCCGGCAAGACGCTCGATTACAACAACTATTACGGACCTTTCGCTCCGCGCAAAGGGTATGTAAAAGGCCCCGTGCTCATTGAGACAGGCTGGGGCCTCGGTAACGGCGGCGGTGTATGTCAGGTATCCAGTACCATGTATGACCTGCTGCTTCAGCTGCCAGGCATCAATATGCTTGCACGTCGCTCGCATGGTCCGAGCGGTATCGAATACCTGCCGCTCGATATGGACGCAGCTGTCGGCAATGAGGACAGCGGCATCAATTTCATTTTCAGAAACGAGTACAGTTTCCCGATCCGGTTTGAAGCACAGGCACAGGATGGCGCATTGTTCCTGGCCGTATACCGTGTCACGGACTGATGATCACCGTATCCCCTTCGTGACACAGCGCGAACAGTTCCCGGATATTCTCATCTGATAACGCAATACAGCCTGCAGTCCAGTCGTGCGTATCCCCGCCCCCGTGGATGCAGATCTCACCGCCCAGGGCCGTGCCCCAGGGCGGTCTTGTTTTATTCTCTTCGGCCGCAGCAAACAGCGGCAGGAGCCCCGCTTCGAGCCTGCCTTCATTAACGGCATTTTCAGCGTCTCTGAGCCCCGGATAGCTGACGCCTAATGACGGACCGAACTTCCCGTTCTCGCGCATCAGGCATACGAAATAACGGCCTTCCGGCGTCTTTCCGTCGCCTGAGGCGAACTTGTGGCCTGTTGGCGAGCTTCCGAGCGCTACAGGGCATTTCAGGACGACTGTACCGTCCGATGACGTGACTGTCAGCTCACGCTTTGATTTGGAAATACTGATGACCATGATCAGAGCACGATATCCCCGGGCCGGTATCCTGGCGGCAGGGGTTCTTCTTCTACGAATCTGAATTCGGGATCATTAAGGACAGGCAGGAACGCTTCATACGGGAACGACGGGAACTCGCTCACATACCCGCTGGCGCCGAACCATCCGCCCTCGTTTGCCTTAAGGTTCAGATCCCTGGCCATCTTGGTACGGTTGCAGCAGTCATGCACGACGATCGGCCAGTTCTCTTCCGAAGCCTCACGCATGAGCCCGAGAGTGATCTCCCGGCTCCATACCGGGGACAGATATCCCAGGCGGGTCATGTACATCGGCTCGCCCTCATAATTGACGATGTTGTTCGGGTTCAGATGCAGTTCCGCACAGTTCATGAAATCGATTCCCGTATCCAGGATCTTCTGCTTCTTAACATGGAACGTCTCACGGAATTCCGGCGTCATGGGCGTCTCAATTCCGACGTAAGGTATATTTTTCTTTGCCTGCCGCATATGCTCGATGACAGCGTCTGAGCAGTTCGTAGCACCGAGATTGAATCTGAGTTCATCAAGACCTGCTTCTCCGAGCTTTTTCAGGTTCTCCTCATTGGCCAGCGTGCCGTTCGTATACATGTGCTGATGCACGCCTGCCTTATGGAAGCGCGAGATCACGTCGTAATACAGATCGATTTCCATGAAAGGTTCAAGATATACATACGCAACGCCTGTCGGCTTTTTCTGAATGGAAAGGAGCAGGTCGATATCCTCGGCATAGAACTTTGTTCCACCGATTTCCCAGAGTCCGTCTCCAATGGGCGGCTGGCAGTCAAGCTCGCCATAGTTGTAACAGAATGGGCATTCTATATTACACTTGTTCGTTCTTCGGACCGCACTGAGCCCGCTTCCCAGCAGACAGCTTTTGCAGCCGCGCGGGAACTTCTCGTCCGGGCCGACATACAGCGTCCTGTCACGCAAGGATTTAAGCCCTTTGATTTCGGCAATAAGCGCGTTCTGCTTTTTTTCAACAGCACGCTCGATCTGTGCGAGTGCTGCCAGAGCAATCTCCTGCTGATGCGGGAGCAACTCTTCCCCCTCCGGAAGCTGTGCAAAGAATCCGAACCACATAAGGGCATCCTGTTTAGAGATTTTCATCCTACTTTCCTTTCACGGCACTTTTATTCTTACACAGTATATGCTATCATTCTTTTGCTGTTTTAACAAGCATTTCTGGGTAATTGGGAGCGTTCATGACGAAGATCTATTTCGCGCCGATGGAAGGCGTCACAGATTATGTATTCCGCCGTGTCCACCGCCGGCATTTCGGCGGCGTGGAGAAATACTTCATACCCTTTCTGAGCCCGACACATTCACTGACCTTTTCCACCCGTGAACGTAACGATGTGCTTCCGCAGAATAACACAGGCGTTCCCGCTGTCCCACAGATCCTCACGAATAACCCGGATTACTTTCTGAGTGTCTCGAACTGGCTGAGTGATCTGGGATATGCGGAGCTTAACCTGAACCTCGGCTGCCCGTCGGGCACCGTTACGGCAAAGAAGAAGGGCAGCGGCCTGCTCCGGTATCCGGACATGCTCCGCGCGCTGCTGGACGGGATCTATGCGCACTCTCCGCTGCCCGTATCCATCAAGACGCGCATAGGCTATGAAAGCACGGAAGAATGGGCACAGCTTATCAGTATCTATAAGCAATACCCGGTCCATGAGATGATCATCCACCCGCGTACGCGTATGGAATTCTATAACGGCACACCACATCCCGAGCTCTGCCGTGAGCTTCCTTTTCCTTTTATCTATAACGGAGACATATTCAGCGGGGAAGACTGCGAAGCCATGATAAAAGAACTGCCGTGCACAACAGGATTCATGCTCGGCCGCGGGCTCGTCGCGAATCCCGCACTGGCACAGGTTATAAACAGCGGCGAAGAGCTGTGCAGGGAGTCCCTGCTCTCATTCCATGACGATCTCTACCGTGAATACCTTGAAACCTGGCCTGAGTCAGCCGCGGTCGGCAAGATGCACCTGCTCATGAAGTATTTCAGCAGCTGCTTTGAGAACGGCGATAAGGTACTTCGCGTACTTAGAAAAGCTACAACATGCGAAGAATATGAGAATGCTGTTTATCCCATGTTCCGCGATCAGCTTATACGAAGTAATCCGTCTTTCCGTCTTGATCTGCTTCTCTCGTGACTATACGACATATTCTAAAATTACGTTTAAGCAACAAATAATGCGCATCTCTTGGAACCAAACCGGAGTTAACCTATCCTTCACATACTTGTTTCAAAATACCATATTTTCTGCTTATACAATTATTTTGTATTCGAGCATTGCGTCTTAGTGTTCTTTTTTTGTAGTTATATCTGGTTATTCCTTTCTGAATGCACGCAGTGATAGTGGAAATTTAGTGAAGTAATAGTGAAATTATAGTGTAATAATACATGATGTTTGGCGGCGGACACTCGTGACTTCAGTCATGGGTGTCCACCGCCAAACGTCATGATGAAACTGTTATCCGCATGTACTGCATGGCACGAAAGCTATCATGTGCCCCGCAGTCATGCCCGGTCTCAAAACCTAGTCCGGATTCCTTTACTTGCCGGCGACATTCATCTCACCGACATCAACAGACGGGCTGCCGATCGGGGAGCCGTTGAACTCAAGGTCGCAGCCGAAAGCACGGATATTCTTCAGCATGGCATAGAAGTTGCCGGCAACGGTAATCTGTTCGACCGCGCGTCCCTTTTTGCCGTTCTCGATCGTGTATCCTTTCGAGAGCAGGGAGAAGTCACCACTCACGGCGTTCGCACCTGCATGCAGGCCGCTGACATCTGTGATCACAAGTCCGTTCCCGACATCTTCCATAAGCTCGTCAAGGGTCTTCTCGCCGGGCTTGAAATAGAAGTTTGTCGGCTGGACGGTGATCGGAGAGGAATAGCCCTGCTTGCTCGCGTTTCCGGTCGACTTGACGCCGGCCTTGCGAGCAGTTTTGAGGTTATGCAGGAGCGTTGTCAGCTTGCCGTGATCTATGACGGTCTTGGTCTTCGATGCCACGCCCTCGGAATCGAACGCTGCGGAAGCAAGCCCGCCCGGCATCAGCGGATCGTCCATCAGCGTGACGCATTCCGCTGCGATCTGCTCACCTTCCTTGCCCGCGAGCAGAGACATCCCCTGCTGCGCCTGGTCGGCGGAGAATACGCCGCTGAAGACACCGAGGAGGTCAGGCATGCATCTGCGGTCGATGATCACCCGGTACGTTCCGCTCGGAACAGGCGAAGCGTTCAGATAGAACAGTGCTTCTTCCACAGCTTCCTTCGCGAGCTTATCGGAAGAGAAAGTGCTGAAGTCACGGCTGCAGGCGACGCTTCCTCCTGTAGCAACACGATTGCCTTCCTTCGCAACGACAGACACATACGCGACTGCCATGTTGTCATGATGCTGAAGATCCAGCCCATAGCTGTTGACGATGCGCGTCGAAACACTGTTCGTCGTGATCATATTGTAATTGACCTGCTTGATGCGCTCATCTCCGCAGGCAAGCGCTTTTTTCTCTGTCTCAAGCAGGAAGTCAAGCTTTTCCTTTTCTGTGACGTTATCCAGTTCCTTAGCGTAATTGTCTACCTCAGGATACTTTTCATCGCCGCGGTAGATCTCCTGCACCGCGTCGTCTTCCACGAGCTCGGCGCTCTCGACAACGCCGTTCACGAGCATGCCGACTGCTTCCTCGTCATATGCTTCGGTGGAAGCATAGCCCATCTTGCCGTTATACAGTCCGCGCAAGCTCAGACCGCTGCGGCTGGATACGGAATAGTTGTCCACTTCGCCGTTATGCGTCATGGCACGGAAGGAATCGCGGTCGGATGTATAGACTTCCGCGGCCTCGATGCCCGCAGCAAGCGCCGCTTTCAGGAGCTTTTCAATAAACAATGCTTTTTCCATATCAGTATCCTCCTCAGCGGCCGCCCACAGTGATCTGGCTGACGCGGATCATAGGCTGGCCTACATTCGTCGGTACGCTGCCGCTCAGACTTCCGCACATACCCTGTGCCATCTGCATGTCTTTTCCGACACGGTCGATACGGGTCAGGATCTCGCTGCCGCGGCCGATCAGGGACGCGCCGCGTACTGGATGCACGATCTTACCGCCCTTTACCAGATAGCCCTCGTCTACGGCGAAGTTGAACTCGCCCGTAGCGGGATTGACGGAACCGCCGCCCATCTTGCGCGCATAGAGGCCGTCCCCCATCGTAGCTATCATTTCTTCTTCGCTATCATTGCCCGCCGCGATATACGTATTGCGCATGCGGCTCGTCGGCGCGAAGGAATAATCCTGCCTGCGGCCGCTGCCCGTGACAGGCATCTTCATGCGGCGGCTGTTCAGACGGTCGATCATGTAATTCTTCAGGATGCCGTTTTCGATCAGTACGAGCTTAGTCGTCGGATTGCCCTCGTCGTCAACATTCTCACTGCCCCATTCATTAGCAATTGTACCGTCGTCGATGGCAGTCACGCAGTCGGCCGCGATCTTCTGGCCAAGCTTGCCGGTAAACTCACTTGCACCAGTCGCAACGCTCGTCGCTTCCAGGCTATGCCCACAGGCTTCATGGAAGATAACGCCGCCGAAACCGTTGTCGATCACGACAGGCATGATCCCGCCGGGGCATGCTGGCGCATGCAGCATCTTTACCGCGCGTTCCGCCGCTTCACGGGCAGCCTTCTCGGGGTCGATGCGCTGGTCAAAGACTTCAAATCCCAGCTGAGCACCCGGGCCTTCGGAGCCTGTCTGATTCTCTGTACCGTTGCTGGCCACAGCGATCACAAACATACGGGAGTATACACGCAGATCGGTCGTATATAGGCCTTCGCTGTTCGCGATCCATACGCGCTGCTCGCTGTCATTGTATCTCACGATGCCCTGCACCACTTCAGGGTACTGGGAGAGTACCGCCTGTGCTGCGCGCATCTTTTCGATCTTGCGGGCTGCCTTGACTTCAGACGGCAGGAGCTTGATAGGATTAATATTCACATATTCATTTGCTTTGAGCGGTGCAGCACTAATCCTGGCATCACTCTTCAGCGCGCTCGCGGCACGCCTTGCGCAGGCGATCAGGCCTTCACGGCTCGTATCATTCGTATAGACATAAACGCCGCGGAAGCCCAGATATACGCGCACACCTGCGCCGTGCAGTCGTCCGCTGTTTACGCTCTCGACTTTTCCGGAGCGCATCATGAGGCTGTCGTTCAGCCTGTCTTCATAAAAGATCTCGGCGAAATCACCGCCGGTCGACAGCGCGCAGTCGATTACGTCCTGCGCAATTTTCTGATCAAGCATTATATCCCTCCGTTTAGTTAATAAACTCGCTGAGCCGTTCCCAGAGGCGCAGCCATGTCATTCCGCGCTCGCAGAGCTCCGTATGCATCCCGCGTGCTTCCGCTTCCTTCGCCGTATAGTCACTGACTGTAACGACCAGGCATTCGGATGCCGGCACACCGCTTTTCTCGCAGATATCCTCGAGTTGTTCCGGAATGATATCCATTCTGGAATAGAACTCAATCAGACGCCTGACAGTCGTATGCCCCAGCAGCCTTCCTGGCAGCACCGGAGCCGCTACTGCAGCCATCTTGTATCCGTAACGTCTGAGTTCCTGCAGGAGTTCCGTGGTATCCGGCAAAAGGATCGAGTCACCTGCGGATTCCAGGAGTTCGTCAAAAATATCTCCGCGGCGCGTGAGCAATGCCATCTTTTCGGGTACGGAATATGACCTATGAGATCCACGCAGGATCGCCTGCAGGATCTTGTCATCACTGGCATCGTGAAACTGATTGAAAAAGGTCTTATCCAGCACTATGCCCTGTTCCAGGGCCATCCTTTCCCACGACCCGAAGCGGCAGCTTTCTGTATCGATCAGCACACCCTCCGGATCGAAGATAACGATCACGTATGGGGCCTCCCTTCTTTTTGCTCTCTCTGTATTGAATTATACCATATACAGACGGCAGGTTCAAGCAAATCGATGTTCCAAAGCATGCCCGGCTATGCTATAATAAGCAAAAAAGAAAAAGGAGCCAATCTGTATGCCTGATGGAAAATGGGTAGCGGTATGGGGTTCTTCACCGAGCGAACCCGCTGCTGTGCCTGCGGTTTATGCCAAGGATATAACACTGCGTTTCAATCTCCGTTCCCCACTGAGCGGAAGCTGTGTACGCCTTCATTTCAACAATCTGTACGGCAGGGAAGACTCTGTCCTGACCCGGGTATACCTGGTGAAGAGCGGCAGCCCTGCCGCGCCTGTCACCTTTGGCAAAGCGGAATCCGTTACGCTCGAAGCCGGGAAACAAATCGTCAGTGACGAGATCCCCTTCATGCTCAAGCGCAATGATGAATATGCTGTTACCGTCTATATCGCAGGAATCACGCCGCTGGAGAGCGGCACCAAGGATACCGGTCCCCTGTGCAGCTTCTATTATGCCGAAGGCGATCACGCCGCTGAGGAGATCCTGCCTTCCTTCCACAGCACAAAGATCGACAACGCATACTTCCTGGATACCGTCGATGTCTTCACGGAAGAGCAGCGCGCGGCCGCGGTCGTCTGCTTCGGTGACAGCATCACGGCGCAGTCCTGGCCGGATTACCTGGCGCTGCGCATGTTCCGCGACGACGACAGCCGCCTCGCAGTCATCCGCCGTGGCATTGGCGGAAGCCGCGTCCTGCGCCGGTATGAATACCTGAAAGACCGCCACTATGGTGACAATGGTCTTACACGCTTTCCTCGTGAGATCGATTCCGCAGGAGTTGACCGTGTGATCGTACTGCATGGTATAAACGATATCATCCATCCCGGCACGGGCGAGTTCAGGCCCTGGGAGCAGCTGCCCAAGCCTGAAGACCTTATTTGCGCTTTGAAGGAGTATATTCGGGTGGGTCATGAGAAAGGCAAGAAAGTCTACATCGCGACTATCCCGACGATCAAGGGCTGGACAGGATACCGGGCGGAACGCGAGGCTGTGCGCCATGCCGTGAATGAATGGATACGTACTAACAATGAGGCCGATGGGTTTGTCGAATTCGACGGTGTCACACGGAGCAAGGAAGATCCCGACATGCGCGAAGCCCTCTACGATTCCGGCGACCATCTGCATCCTAGCCTTGCCGGTGCCGAGCATATGGCTGAGAGCGTTCCCCAGGAATACCTTGAGACCTGATTATAGTGATCTAAAAAAGGAGTTCCCGCGATGAAAAAGCTTATTCCTTTGCTTGTATGTCTGTGCCTCCTATTCACCATGCTTCCGTCTCTCGCGGAAGTCCCTTCTGTGAACGGCACCGTAACGTCCATCGATAAATACGGCCATGCCATACTTGATATCACCATTGAGGACTTCAATGCCCAAGGCTATGAACTGGGCGACATCGTTTCGGTCAAAGTCGGCCAGTTTGAAGGCGATATGCCGTACCTCAACGGGTACTAGGTGGACAACGGCGAGTGCATGCTACGCGCATATCCCGGGCACACAAACATCGCATTGAGCGTCAACTACGGCAAGTTCAGCGAAGTTGCGGGTGTCAGCGGCGGGGAGGCGGTAACCATCTCGCTTAAGGAAAAGGCCGGCGCCCTGACGCTGCAGGAGATCAACAACCTGGTCTATACATATGACATCAACGACTACGGCGGGAACGAAGTAGTGTTCGCAAACTTCCGCTGCGTAACGGTAGGTAAGATTGCCGAAGGCAGGCTGTACCGCGCCGCCTCGCCTATTGACAACAAGTACGGCCGTGCCACATACGCGAACAAACTCGTCGAGGAAGCCGGCATAAAGACCGTCATGAACCTGGCCAATACGGATGATGAAATTGTGGGTCTCATGTCTGCGGAAGGCTTCACTTCCCAGTATTACGCTTCCCTGTATGCTGACGGCAAGGTCATCGCACTGGGTATGCCGGTCAATTACGCTTCCGATGAGTTTGCCGAAGGCATCGTAAAAGGCCTTGTCTTCCTGTCTGAAGGCGAGACCCCGTTTCTGGTCCACTGCACCGAAGGCAAGGACCGTGCCGGCTTCACTTCCATGATCCTTGAAATGCTGGCAGGCGCTACTGCTGACGAGATCGCCAGGGATTACATGCTCAGCTATGTGAACTATTACGGCATTGAGGAAGGATCTGAAAGATACGAGATGCTCAAGAATAAGAACATCATGCAGATGATGTGCACTGTATGCGGTCTTGAAAAGGGTGCGTCCCTGGAAGGCATCGACCTTGAAGCCTGTGCCCGTGCATACCTCGCCGCTCACGGGATGGCGGAAGAAGCCATTGATACCCTTGCGGCAAAGCTGAAGTAATACGATACGATTTCAAAAGGGGCTGTCTCAAAATGATCTAACAAGGTCATAAGAGGTAGCCCCTCTTCGTTTACAAAGGGAAAGGCGCAGACTGAGCGTTTCAGGGTACAGCAAACACAGGATCGTAGTCGGTTCTGTGTTTTTCTGTACAAATTGAGGATAACCTGATTTCCAGGAATTACAGACCGGCCGGATATGTCTTCGGAACCTTGAGCCCTGTTCCCAAGCGGCCTTTCTGTATTTTAAAGTGAAGCTTCAGGATGTTGATTGCCAGACTTAACAGGAGCCATTCTGCAGCGACTTTCTTTCTTCCCTGGGTAGATATGGCGTTCTTTCCGGCAGTAATGAACTCTTTTACATCCGTTGCAGACAAACGGTGCTTTCAGAAGCAATTCACAAGGTGAGGCAGCGCTTGTCTCATCTTTTGCCGGCCGTACCTCAATGTGCTTCTTGACTTCTTTGGAGACCGTCGTCGGATCTTTGCCGATCCGCCTTGCGATCTGCTTGAACGTGCAGCCGCTGTTTAATCCGTCTGAATCTCCATTCTGCTGTCGTCAGTGAGATGCTTGAATTTTCCTTCACTGGTTACCATGGTGGCAAACCTCCTTTCTTTCTCAAGGTAACGTCCACCGCCAGATTTCTCAAGGTAACGTCCGCCGAAAGTTCCACTGTGGAAGTTACTCTGAGAATTTACATATTTGAAAAAATGGTCTTTTAAGCTATTGATTTTGCATTATTAATATGATATTATGTTATCGATTTTTAAATATGGATATCATTATATCGATGTTTGGATACTGTATTGGGGATTAAGGATTCATATATCCTCATAATGATAGTTGGTATTAATGAGCCAAACCAGGAATAAGGGGGTCATCTGAATGCAAGAACAAAGTTGCCAGGCATCGGTTGATATGTCCCGGATTGCCGCTATTGCTGCGCGCTATAAGGACGAACCGGATCAGCTGATGCGTATTCTGCTGGAGATCCAGTCCTGCTGTGGGAATTCCATACCACGAGAAGCAGCGACGATAATCAGTAGTATAACCGGGATTCCGGAAGCGAAGATCTGGGGATATATAACATTCTATGCAATGTTCTCAGACAAGCCTCGTGGAAAACATATCATTCGCATGTGCAAGAGCGCACCTTGCCATATTGTCGGTGCTCAGGCGGTAGCCCAGGCAATCGGCGATTATCTTGGTATCGCTCCGGGACAGACGACGGAAGATGGTATGTTCACTTTGGAATACTGCGAGTGTATCGGCATGTGCGATACGGCACCGGCTATCATGATCAATGATTCGGCCTATTCCGGACTGACGCCAGAATCCGCTGTAGATTTGATCAAGAGCTTTCAGCAGGGAGGGGCGGAATGATGCAGGAAACACGGATAGCCCTTCGTTTTTTGGGCAAGTATAATCCAGATTCCATTGAGGAATTCTGCGCGTTGGGCGGATATGAAGGCCTTCGCAAAGCAGTGGAGATGGGTCAGAAGAATCTGATTCAGGAAGTAAGCGACGCAAGCCTATGGGGCTATGGCGGGGCTGCTTTCCCTACCGGCAAGAAGTGGAGCGTTGTTGCGGCCACAAAAGGCAAGCAGAAATACGTCGTGTGTGACGCTGATGAGGGCGAACCAGGCACCAACAAAGACCGTGTGATCATGACGGGTGATCCGCACAGCGTGCTGGAAGGCATGGCTATCGCCGGCTTTGCTGTGGGAGCTGATAAGGGTTATATCTATCTGAGATATGAATATCCTCAGCTGTTCCCTGTACTGGAGAAAGCAATTGATGATGCACGCAAAGCAGGTTATTTGGGACGTAATCTGTTTGGCAGCAACTTCAGCTTTGACGTAAAAGTCGTTTCCGGTGGCGGTGCCTATGTATGCGGCGAAGAAACTGCACTTCTGGAATCGATCGAAGGAAAGCGCGGCGAACCGCGCTATAAGCCGCCTTATCCAAGTGAAGCCGGGCTTTTCGGCTGCCCGACAGTGATCAACAACGTGGAAACTCTGGCGATCGTTCCGTCTATCGTGCTGAATGGCGGCAACTGGTATGCTTCCATCGGCATCGGGCATCATCATGGCACCAAAGTGTTTACTCTATCCGGAAATCTGGTAAACCGCGGCGTGTATGAGTATCCCCGCGGTATCACCCTGCGGCAGCTGATCGAAGATGTTGGCGGCGGATGCCCTGACGGGCACAGATTGTTGGGCGTACAGACCGGCGGTGCTTCAGGTAATATCATCTCTGTTGACATGATCGATTTCCCCATGGATGTGGAGGACTGTGCGGCAGCCGGCGCTACTTTCGGTACCGGTGATATCATGGTGTTTGATGATACGCAGGATGTTCTGGAGATTGTTGAAAATCTGCTTGAGTTCTTTACGCATGAGAGCTGCGGCAAATGTACGCCGTGCCGTGAGGGCAATACCCGCCTGCTTCAGCTGATCCGCAAGATCCGCCGCGGAGATGGAACCATGGAGGATCTGGATACGCTGCAGGATCTATGCCAGACCATGAAGGACTGTTCACTGTGTGGTCTTGGACAGGCATCCCCGACGCCCGTACTGTCCACTTTAAGGAATTTCCGCAATGCTTATCTTAACAGGATCGAAAGGGGCGGAAAAGAATGATCAGACTGACCATAGACGGTAAAGAAGTATTCGTCAACGAAGGAGCGACCCTGCTTGACGCAGCACGTAAGCTGAATATCAGGATTCCGACCCTGTGCTATCATCCCGATCAGGAAGTCAAAGCCAACTGCCGTATCTGCATGGTGGAAGTAGAAGGAAGGCCCGGTCTTGTACCTGCCTGCGCTTTCCCTGCGAGGGAAGGCCTGAAAGTCAAGACCTCTTCTCCCCGTGTCCGCCAGGCGCGCTGGAATATTCTCGAACTGATATTTGCGCATCATAGCAAGGATTGTTTACAATGCAGCCGCAATGGCAACTGCGAGCTACAGACCATTTCCCAGGAGATGCATTTTGACCGTGATCTGCGCTATGAACAGGCTCAGCGCGGCAATGGGAAGGATCTTTCTTCTCCCAGCATTACCATTGATCCATCAAAATGTATTGCCTGTAACCGCTGTATCTATGCCTGCAGCGAGATCCAGACGGTTCATGCTCTGGCCCGCGGGAAACGCGGTTTCAATACCGTGATCAGCCCCTCTTACGGAAGAAAGCTTTCAGAGTCCCCCTGCGTGGGCTGCGGACAATGTGTACAGGCATGCCCTGTTGGCGCTTTGAGTGTACGCGATGACAGACAGAAAGTCTGGAAGATGCTGGATAACGAGGAAAAGATAACCGTTGTTCAGGTCGCACCTGCTGTGCGCATTACCATCGCAGAAGCGTTGGGTGAGGATCCGGGCGTCGTTTCCACAGGACGTCTTGTAACAGCGCTGAAGCGTCTGGGCTTTGCCAGAGTGTTTGATACGGACTTTACCGCTGACCTGACCATTATGGAAGAAGGCACTGAGCTCATTGAGCGTCTTACCAACGGCGGTACGCTTCCGATGATCACATCCTGCAGCCCCGGATGGATCAAGTTCTGTGAGACCTATTATCCGGATCTGCTTCCCCATCTAAGTACATGTAAGTCGCCGCAGGGAATGTTCGGTGCTTTGATCAAGGAATACTTCGCTCCGCGTCTGTGCAAATCTCCTCAGGATGTATTCAGCGTTTCCGTAATGCCGTGTACTGCAAAGAAGTTTGAGCGTGCCAGGACGGAGCTGGGACGGAATGGCTATCTGGATATCGATGCTGTGCTGACCGTCCAGGAACTGGCACGTATGATCGATCAGGCCGGCATTGATTTCAAAGCCCTGCCGGAGAGTAATTTTGATGCCCCCTTTGGCCTGGGTTCCGGCGCAGGCGAGATATTCGGCGCTACCGGCGGCGTGATGGAAGCTGCTCTGCGCAGCGTGTACGAGATCGTCACCGGGGAAGAGCTGGCTGATATCGAGTTCAAGGATGTCCGCGGCTTTGAGGGCATCAAGGAAGCGACGGTCCAGGTCGGCAGTATCCCGGTAAAGGTGGCAGTTGCTCATGGTCTGGGAAATGCCAGAAAGCTGATGGACCAGATTCGTGAAGGGAAGGCTGATTATCAGTTCATTGAGATCATGGCCTGCCCTGGCGGCTGCATCGGCGGCGGCGGGAATCCGATCAAGAACTGGGCAAAGATGGAGCATCGTGCTAAGGCGGTATATGATACAGACCGGAAGTTGCCTTTGCGCAAATCGCATCAGAACCAGGCTGTCAAGAGACTGTATGATGAATACCTGGGCCAGCCTGGCGGCCATCTTTCCCACGAATTGCTCCATACACATTATACCGACAGAAGCGACTTGTTAAAGTAAGCTGTATGTTTGACAAATAATGCCGGTGCATAGGACTGGTATTATGACGCTGTACAAATGACCCGCATTGCGTTTTTGCTGAACGCTTTGCGGGTTGTTTGTGCAGTGCAACGGTACTAAACGTCGCACATGTTCAACTATAGAGTAAACACTGTTCACGGCTATTCAAGCATACGATTTGCTTTTTTTATTTGTAAGCTTTCCGTTACGGCGCTGAGCAGTCTCACCGGATCGTCCTTCGGAATGTTTATGCTGCAGTCCAATGGAATCCACAGTCGATATCCGTTATCAATTGCGCTATAATTGGACTGCAGTTCTAGTGTTTTATTCATCAATTACATTATACTGCAAATGCCCGGGACCTTTTAGGCCTCGGGTGTTTTTGGTTTGTTTTTCCTTTTGGGCTGGCTTTTTCTCATTTTAAAGGGCTTTTAATGAGACAGCCCCTTTTCAAGTTCAGCTTTCGGAAGGCGCTTTGTTTCTTTTCTGATTAAACTTATTCAGATATGAGAAGGAGAAGATCATCCCCCCGTCTGTATATGTCTTCTCTTCATCACCAACGACCATGTTGACTGAGTAGAACTCGTTACCGGAATGATCAGTAAAAGTCATAGCTGAAGCCTCATAATGTTCCTGGCAATTATACGAGATAATATCCGCATTACTCAGCATTTCTTCCAGCTGTCCAACAGTGTAGTCTTCGATTCCCTCAGTTGAGATGAAGTATGTGATAACGGTACATCCATCAGCCCAGCATTCGCAGAAGAACGGCCGTTTACCATCGATCAGCCCGGCGTTCCAGCCAATATTCACCTCGTCGAATTCATTCCGCGCAGGAAAGGTCTGCCAGACGTGATCGACTATGGGAAGATACTTCCCTGGATGTTCAAGACAATCCTGAAGAAACGTTAGCTTTTCATCTACATAAGCCATGCTATTCTCCTTTCGAAGCGCATACTGCGTTTACACACACGAGCAGATGAAAATCTTTTCAAACAGGCAGGATCAAGCCCTCCTTTGTACGTCCGGATCAGACTGATAAATATCACTGTTTCAAAACATTCCCGAAAGCGTCCCGGATAGTACTGATATCATCTGCAATACATGCCAGTTCCACCATATCCTGATTGATTTCCGAAAGAGAAACGAACAAAGAATTCTCTTCCTTGTGTGCCCAAGTATTAAAATCTTCTTTTTCCCACGATGTGTAAATATAATTGAATATTCTGGCGTCCTCAGTCATGTAGTAGGTATTATCATCAGACTTTATGAAACTGTCAGTGAAGAAACCTTCCATGGACGGCTTGATGGCATACACTCTTCTCGGGTTATAGACCTGGTTATGATGGAAACATATATCTGCAGTTTCCGGATAATACTCATAGAAGAGTATATGCGCAGCGGCATCCTGATCCGGACGCGCATCATAACCCCATCCGCGTCCCTGGTTGATCGATATATTATTGTAAAACTGATAGTTATTGACGCCCCCGGCTTCGCCTCCTTCCCAGATCTCTGAATCCTGGGCATTATTCACAAGCACATTATCATGAACAAGCACATTTCTTCCGGATCCGGCATCGCCCTGGATCGTAAAGGCGACATCATATACGTTACGAATGATATTATCTGAAATCTCAATATTCTCCGCATCACTTGCATAGAACTCGATGCCGTTGCCATATCTTTCCTCATATTCCGGATCCAGGTAGCTGCCGCCGATATCTTCGATCAGGCAATTGCTGATCCTGATGTTTTTAGCCGGAGATCCGCCTATCTGAAGCGCATGCCCGCCAGTATACGCAAACCGCAGGTTGCTGATATCCATATTTGAAGCCAGTATAAAGAGCTTTGTATCGGCTGCCAGTTTCAGGCCGCCCAGCTTTTCATATGGATCCCGGTCACATCTCAGGTATATATATCGTTCACCATCACTGAAGAAATCATATTCCTCTGTCAGCTGATCAATGGAGATCTTCTTGTGATAATACTTGTTCCCATTGTCATCCTCAATAAACCCAATATTGAACCCATCCGGGCCCGGGTAATCATAGCCTGAGTAATTGTTTTTATCCGAGATGTCGATCCGATAGATATTCCCGTTGTATTTCTCCCAGTTTTTATCGACATACTTGTACGCGCTTATTGTCGGACGGGTACCGTTTCCGTAACTGGAAACAGTAATCTTTTCGTCATTCGTATAAAGGATTGAAGGATTAACACTGCCGAAAAAAGTATCGCCGGATCTGAATAATACCGTATCGCCTGTTTTGATCTTTTTCGTGTTTAAAGTGTCAAGACTTATCGGGTCTTCCATGTCTGTTCCGTTCCGGCTGATGCCGTCTGCAGCTACATAATAGGTTTTTTTCGTATTCCTGATTACGGATTCTTTTTCAGCAAACCGCTCGTACATCATACTGTAGGTGACGACCTCGACAGCATCATCGCCTTTGCTTTTTATATAATCCAATACTTCACCAAATGTTTCCGCACTTATATCAGATAATCCCTGAAAGCTGAGCACAGCCCAGCTGTGATTCAGAATCAACTGATCGATATAGGACTTTATTTCCTTTATATCGTCATTGAATTCGTATAGTCCCGGACCTCCCCAGCGGTAATATACCGAACTGAGTCCTTCTATTCCATCATAGGGTTCACCAAACAGGTCAGAATAATCATAAGTTGAATATGCCCATTTTGCTGAAGTCGGACTGCCCATGACCTGACCATTGCCACCCGTGAGGAGGATCCCTTTCACATCAAGCCCCATATCAGTCAGTTTCTGTCTGGATACTGCAAAGTACTCATACATAAACTCGGGATCGTTCAGTTTGCCAGCTGTTGCAACCTCATAATTCTTTGACAATATCTCTCCGCCGGCTCTTTGGATCCGAAGTGCGGCATCCAGCCTGGTTTCAGTCGCGTTCGACGCAGTATTCAGCAGGTTTTCCGAATAAGTAGCCAAGCATAAAGGCATGTTTTCCGAAATGAAAAGATCCGCGATTCTGTCTATATCTGCATTTGCGCTTTCGTCAACAAAGGTAATATATGCCTTGTCAAGCTCATTGAATACAACAGGATCATTCTTGTATTCTTCATAGTTACCGTTCAGTGAAGAAAGCAATGTATCCTGGCGGGCTTTCATTATGCTTAACTGTTCCCTGTTTACGACCAGCATCTTTTGAACCGAAAAATCATGAAGATTGGCATATGTTATATGCATTCTGGCGGCTCCGGCAGGGACTGATATTTCCACGCCAAGTTCCCCGTCTGAATATGATCCGCCAAGGGCGTTTCCAACAACGTTACCATTATCGTCTGTAAACAATACCGGTGTGACCCGTGAAATGATCTCTCCACTTTCATCCTGATAATCATCATGCAGCCCAAACAGCCTGAAGTAATATACTTCCCCTTCCGCTACGCTGACATAATCATCCGGTGCCGTAGCACAGCAGTTATTCTCCGGGTCGCTGATATATAGCCCGTTTTCTGTCCATTCTCTGGCCGCTGTAAGGTTGACATTGATTATTTGATAGACTGTCGTCGCATCTCCCTGTGAAGCAAGCAGATAAATGTCCCTGTTACTGCTGTCATGCTGCACATAGATCACTTCCGGAGCAGACACAAAGAATGCATCATCATTATCAGAAAGATTCCTGTTGTCTGTTTCAGTTTTTCCTGAATAATTGTCTGCATATTCACCCTGCTCCGCAGCGCATCCGGCTAATGCAGCTGCTGCAACAGTGATGAGTAAAACTATCATTAATGCCGAAACAGCAGCTGAAAATTTATACTTCCTGATTTTGTTATGATAGATCTTCTGCATAGCCCTCTCCTGCCTATATCAGATTATTCGGAACGTTAATGTCTCAGGATATGATCACTCTTTCTCCCATTGCCAATTACCCTGTCCAAGAGATCCTTCGACAGAGTAAACAGGCAACCTCTCGACCTCAAGATACTTTTCAGCATTGACACGGACGATAGCATTCGCGTACTCATAGTCAACGTTCTCATACAGCCAATTGATACCCTCCTTCACCTTCGGAGGACGTTTTCTGCCATGCATATCGCTTCCGATGAAAGAGATCATCTCTTCCTTTGCCATCCATTGTGCCAGATTACGGGTCTCATCATTTTTGTTCAGGAAAAGGTCATAGGCATTGACCTGCAGAAGCACGCCCAGATCGCAGATCCT
>JAFYDF010000029.1 GCA_017544935.1 Clostridia bacterium | reverse complement strand
TGGACAAAATAACCGCAAACATGGAGACCATGGAAGAGCGTGGCGCGGTCGTGCTTCCGATAGTACATGACCAGCTGATGATGGAACTACTTCGCGGAAAGGAAGACGAATGGCTGCTTGAGACGCTGCAGTATACTTATCCCGATTTCTGCAGTGCAGTCCAGTACTTTGTAATCCTCACGACAGCAGCAGAACCCGAAGACGGACAGCTGCATGGTCCGCTGTATCTGCCGGGTACACACGCTGTTCTGTACGGCGTTCTTGTGGAAGAAACAGGCCTCGCCGCATTTATCGTGACTCGCAAAAGCAATGATGATGTGCGTATCGAATGCATGAAGGAACTTACATCGGTACTGGATACTGATACGCCACCGTATACCGTTTACAGTGCAGGCAGCACAGTATCGTCGACTTCCCAGATCTCGACCTCTTATCTGGAAGCATATGTGGCAATGCGTAAAAAGCAAAACACTACTTCCGATAGGCTGTATGTATACAATTCTCTGGAGCAAAGAAAGGACAGCAATACACTCAATCACAAGAGCCTGGATGATACAGTGGCACTGTATCTTCAGAGCCTTCAGAGCGTGGATGAAAGCACCGCTCTTTCACTATTGGAAGCGGTCGAAGAAACGCTCTGTGCTAACGGAGTCAGTGTGCTGTACCGGCACTTTACCTATGTTGAGATATTCAGCCGTGCCATGGAAGCCGTTCCCGAATCCACCGCTGCCAGATTCCGTGAAGAAGTAACTAATCTCAATCAGTTTTCCACGCCTGAGCTGTTTTCGGATATCATGCACCGTTTAACGTCCGATGCATGCCGTGAGCAGTCACAGAAGCGGAAAAACCTCCAGCTGAGTACTCGCAGGCAGATTCTGGAACTGGTGGAGGCACATTATACTGAGCCCGATTTCGCGCTGACGACACTATCGAGGATGGCCGGGTATTCATCCACCTACGTAAACCGCTGTCTGCGCGAGGAAGTCGGCATGAGCTTCATACAGCTCGTTTCCGAAAAGCGTATGAATAAGGCAAAAGAAATGCTGCGGGATACTGATATCATGGTCAAGGATATCACTCAGCAGGTCGGCTATTTTGACGCGGCCAGCTTCGTACGCAAGTTCAAGGAAACGGAAGGGCTGACACCTTCAGAGTACAGGATACGGTACAAAGAATACAAAAAGCAAAAGTAAAACCCGCTTCGGCGGGTTTTCGCATATCCGTTTAAAACCGCATATCGCATATTACGTTTTTGACCAATCCGAACAGGAATGGCGAATTGCTGCCTGCATGAAAGTTTTCTAAAATGATATTGTCACGAAAGCTGATTGCTCAGAAGAAAGGAAAAAGAAAATATGCAACGGACTGTTTCGCCCTCCTACCGGCAGCGCGGCAGCCTTTGGACACGCATAAAGCGATACAAGTATATCTATCTCCTCCTGCTGCCAGTTGTTCTGTACTACCTTATCTTCCATTATGCGACTATGGCGGGCCTGGTCATTGCCTTCCAGAATTATAAGCCGCGTCTGGGCTTTTCAGGCAGCCAATTTGTCGGTCTTAAACATTTCAAAAGTTTTCTTTCCGGAGTATATGCCGGCCGGCTTATCCGCAACACACTGCTGATCAATCTGCTTCAGATGTGCTTCGGTTTTCCTGCTCCGATCCTGCTGGCTCTGCTCTTCAATGAGATGCGTGAAAACGCTTATAAGAAAACGCTGCAGACGATCAGCTATATGCCCCATTTTATAGCCATGGTGGTACTTTGCGGCATGCTTCGCGAGTTTTCCATGACCGGCGGTCTGTTCAATGATATTGCCGCATTCTTTGGTGCGGAACGAATCAACTATCTCTCAGATCCCAAGTATTATCGTACGATCTACGTAGGTTCCGGCATCTGGCAGAACTGCGGATGGGGATCAATTATATACCTGGCCGCTCTGAGCGGTGTTGATCATTCGCTGCATGAAGCAGCTGCTATCGACGGTGCCGGGAGGATCCGCAGGATCATCCATGTCAATCTTCCTGCGATTGTCCCGATCATCGTTGTCCAGCTGATCATGAGAGTCGGAAACATCATGAGCCAGGGTTATGAAAAAACAATACTCCTGTACAGTTCCGCAACCTACGAAGTCGCAGATATTATCTCAAGCTATGTATACCGGCGCGGTCTGGAGATGCAGGAATACAGTTTCGGCGCTGCGGTTGGCATTTTCAACTCCATTGTCAACCTGGCAGTGCTGACTATTGCGAACTACATCAGCAGACGTGTCAGCGAGAACAGCCTGTGGTGAGGAGGGAGAGAGCATGGTCGAAAACAAAACTCTAAGCGATCGCCTTCTCGATCTGTTCGTTTATACGCTCGTCACGCTCATCTGCATTCTCTGTCTGTATCCGATGCTGCATGTGCTGTTCGCGTCCTTCAGCGATCCCATGCGTCTGTCCCTTCACAAAGGCCTTATGTTTTATCCGAAAGGATTTTCCCTGAAGGGCTATAAGGTAATCGTAAACAATCCGAATATCTGGAACGGATATCGCAATACGCTCTTTTATGTGGCATTGGGAACTGCCATCAACATGGCACTGACAACACCCGGAGCCTATGTATTATGCCGGAAAGGTTGGCCCGGACGTCGGTTATTCATGTTCATGTTCGTCTTCACAATGTACTTCAGCGGCGGAATGATTCCCACCTTCCTGATCGTACGCGAACTGCACATGTATAACACTTTCTGGGCACTGCTTCTGCCCACTGCCATCAGCACCTGGAACATGATCGTCATGCGCACCTCTTTTTCCACGATTCCCGATGCGCTCTGGGAATCCGCTTATCTGGATGGCGCAAACGACGTTCAGATTCTATGGAGCATATTTATCCCCCTGTCCAAGGCAACCATGGCTGTCATGATCCTGTTTTATGCAGTCGGGCACTGGAATAGCTGGTTCCCTGCCATGCTGTACCTGCAGGATTCCAGGAAATACCCTCTGCAGCTGCTGCTTCGCGACATCCTGATCAATAACGGTTCAGGCGGTGTTGTTGAGGATGCAGAAGCGCAATACCTGAAAGAGCTGATCAAATACGCAACGATCATTGTCGCTACCGTCCCCATTCTGATGATTTATCCCTTTGCACAGAAATACTTCATGAAAGGTGTCATGCTAGGTTCTGTAAAGGGATGAATACATAAAATTACTTTTAGGAGGATCATTATGAAAAAGACTCTCGCGTTCCTGATTGCCCTGATGCTTGGATTAGGCGCCACCGTCGGTGCGCTGGCCGAGATCACCTACCCGATCAGCGATGAAAAGATCGAACTGACAGTCTGGGGTGTCAACACGCTTTCAGACTATGTAGTAGATCTGAATGAGACCCCCTTCTATCAGGCCTTGGAAGAGGCAACCGGCGTGCATGTCAACTTCATCCACCCGAACAGTTCCAACCTTCAGGAACAGTTCAATCTGCTTATGTTCGCAGATAAGCTTCCTGATATCATCTACGGCGGCAACCTGTATACCGGCGGTCCTTTCCAGGGTGTTGCAGATAACGTATTCGTCAATCTGGCTGACTATCTGCC
>JAFYDF010000028.1 GCA_017544935.1 Clostridia bacterium | reverse complement strand
TGTACGACCTGAGCAGGTTTGATGATTTCTGGGAAGTCAACAACAGGTTCGCGACCGGCGCCATGGTTCCGTTCGTGTACAATGAAGCTGTTTATGCGATCCCTGAGACCCTGGACTTTGCCGCGATCATTTACCGTACGGACATCTTCAACAACCTTGGACTGACAGTGCCTGACACCTGGGATGAACTGCGTACGCTTCTGCCGGTACTGCAACGTTACGGCATGAATTTCTATCATAATGTTTCCTACGGGCGTACGGGTTATAAGTGGTTCTATCAGACAACGCCGCTGATCTTCCAGAATGGCGGCAAGCTTTATACGGAAAACGGCGCTGCGACTGCGATCGACAGCACCGACTCAGTACGTGGTATCAAGGAACTGGGAGATCTGTTCGTTGCGTACTCGCTGGACATTCAGGTCAATGAGTTCTTCAATTCCTTCCGCTACTCCGTGCTGCCTGTCGGTATCGTGGACGCGAATTCGTATAACCTGATCCTCAACGGCGCGCCGGAACTGGATGGCCAGTGGGAGCTGGCCCCCTACCTGGGTACACCGCAGGAGGATGGCAGCATTGACCGCTGGTACGTCGCGGCCGGTACAGGCGGAGTCATTTTCGAGGACACGAAGCGTGCGGATGATGCATGGACCTTCCTCAAATGGTGGACGAGCACGGATGTGCAGGTCGAGTACACCTATGCGCTTCGCTCCACCTATGGCAATGTATACTTCTGGCTGCCCTCGAACCTCGAGGCACTGCAGCAGGCACCGATCGACCAGGAGGACAAAATGGTCATCATGGACATGGTCCCCTGGATACGCGATGTACCGAGAACGCCCGGTCAATACCTGCTTGAACGTTCATTGTCCGACATCTGGAACGCAATGGTGAACGACGGCAAGTCGGCGCAGGTCGCGGCAGATGAAAAGGTCATTGAGATCAACCGCGAGATCAAGCGCAAGATGCAGGAGCTCGGGTATTACGACAAGGACGGCAACGAACTGAAACCCTATGTTATCCGGGATTACGACTGGATTCAGCAGAAAAAGGATGAAGCAGCAGCGAAAGGGGGTGGGGCACAGTGACAGTGATCAGCGAAAAGAAACACCGCAGACATCTGACACGGAACGATATGATCGCCTATGTGCTCCTGTCTCCGTATATCATGCTGTTTTCCGTGTTCATTCTCGTGCCTGTGCTCATGACGGCCGGGCTTTCGTTCACGACATTTGACGTGATCAACCCGCCCAAGTTCACAGGCATCGCGAACTATGTGTATCTGTTCACGCAGGATACCGTGTTCATGAAGTACGTCCTGCCAAACACTTTTCTGTATGCGATTGTAGTCGGCGTTGGCGGATATATTCTTTCCTTCCTCATCGCGTGGATGCTTGCACAGATTCAGGCGCTGCCGCGTACGCTGCTCTCGCTGTGCATCTATGTTCCGTCCATGCTTGGTCAGGTGTTCATCGGCGTGATCTGGCGCACGATCTTCTCGGGCGACCAGAGCGGCTGGATGAATGCTATACTGCTGCAGCTGGGCTGGATCGATCAGCCGATACAGTTTTTGCTTACAAGCAAGTATTTCATGCTGATCATGATCATCGTGTCATTGTGGTCGTCAATGGGCATTGGATTTTTGTCCATGATCTCCGGTATCCTGAATATCAACCGCGAGATCTATGAAGCGGCGTATATCGACGGACTGCGCAACCGTTTCCAGGAGATCGTGCATGTGACGATCCCGTCCATGAAACCGCAGATGCTGTTCGGCGCGGTCATGTCGATCACCAGCGCGTTCAATATGGGCTGGATCGGCGTGACACTGGCCGGCGTGAACCCGACGCCTGCCTATTCCGGACAGCTGATCACGAACCATATAGATGACTACGGCTTTATCCGTTACGAGATGGGTTATGCCGCCTGCGTATCGGTCATGCTGCTGATTATCGTATATGCATTTAACCTGCTTGCACACAGATTCTTTGACGAAAACGACTGAAGGAGAAGCGGATATGCGTGAGATAAAGAAAAAGAAACGCCGTTCCGCCAGATTCCTGGGGACGGTCGTGGATCCGAAGCATTTTTCTACAACACAGCTGAAATTCTACGTTATTCTTGTTCCGCTGGCGCTGTTCATGATCCTGCCTGTGGTCATGATCGTGAACCGCGCGTTCATGCCGCTGGGCGAGCTGTTCGCGTTCCCACCGCATATATTTGTGCATGATCCGACGCTGACGAACTTCAGAAACCTGTTTGAATTGTCTGGTACGACCGGCGTGCCGTTCCTGCGGTATCTGCTCAACTCACTCGTGATCACGCTTCTGACAGTGCTATTGAACCTAGTCATCACGATCTTTGGTGCGTATGCGTTTGCCAAGAAGCGCTTTGTCGGCAAGAAGTTCCTGTTTGAGCTGAACCAGCTCGCACTGATGTTCGTGCCGACGGCTGTCGCGATTTCGCGCTATATCGTGATCACAAAGCTGGGACTCATCGATACGCTGGCCGTGCATGTTCTCTCACTGGCCGCCATGCCTGTAGGTTTGTTCCTGGTCAAGCAGTTTACGGACCAGCTTCCCGACGCCCTGCTCGAAGCGGCGGTCATTGACGGCGCGAAGGAAAGGCACATCATCTTCAAGATCATTGTGCCGCTGATCCGTCCCGCGCTTGCGACCTCTGTCGTGCTGACCTTCCAGCAGGTCTGGATGGCGGTCGAAGCATCTAACAACTATATCACGGATGACTCGCTGCGCACACTGGCTTATTACCTGGGTTCGCTGTCTACCAACAACGCGGTTGCGGCAGCGGGCACGTCTGCCGCAGCATCCCTGATCCTGTTCCTGCCTAACCTGATCATATTCATCTGGATGCAGTCGCAGGTCATGAACACCATGAGCCATTCCGGCATCAAGTGAGGGCAGTGCTATGAGAAACGAAAGAAGAAAAAGGGTCTTATCCCTCTGGATGGCGGCTGTTCTCCTGCTGCTCTGTTTCCCGTACACTGCCAGTGCTGACCAGGCTACATCCTATACGTATACGGTTGACGAGAAAGGCGAATGGGTACGCACCCAGGACGCGTATCTGCCGGACAGAACGCTGACAGAGCTCGGGCTTTCCTCGGCTTCTGACCTGTTCATTGACGGACAGGATATGCTGTATATCGCCGATACAGGCAACAAGCGGATCATTGTCTATAATACGAAAACCGGTAATGTGGACGAGATCATTAAGATCAAGGATTTCTCGTCACCCAGCGGTGTGTTCGTGACCGGGAACGGGAAGCTGTATGTGGCGGATCCCGGGGCGAAAGCGGTATTCGTCTTCAGTGCGGACCGCTCGCTTGAGGCGAAGCTGACCAAGCCTGACTCCCCGCTGTATTCAGATACGAACTACGAGCCCAAGAAGGTCGCGGCGGATGAAGGCGGGAATATCTACATTATCAGTGAGGGCGTTTATAATGGCGTGATCCAGCTTGCCGCGACCGGCGAGTTTCTGGGCTTCTTTGCGGTGAATAAAGCCAGACTCACGCTGTCACAGCAGATTCAGCGCCTTCTTTTCACGCGTGCACAGGTGGCAAACCTTGTTGACGCAAACCCAACAGTGTTCACGAATGTGTTCGTCGACCGCAGCGGAATCGTGTATACCGCCACAAGCGGCACGTATCTGAACGGCATGAAGAAGCACAGCACGAACGGCGGCAATATGTTCAAGACTGATCGATATAGTTTGGATACGCTGACGGATGTGTATGTGGACCGCAACGACTTTATTTACACATGCTCGAACGAAGGGTATATGGATGTATATACCAAGGACGGCGAGCTGATCTTCGAGTTTGGCTCGCGTGTCACGACAACAGATGTGGTCGGCCTGTTTACCCGTCTGCCAAGTATTGCTGTTGACAGCAAGGGCGGTATCTGGGCACTGGATGGGAACAAGGGATACCTGCAGTCCTTCCGTACGACTGAGTATTCCCAAATGGTCTTCAATGCTCTGAACCTGTATGAAGCAGGCAAGTATGATGAGGCAAAGACGCAGTGGAATGAAGTGCTCAGACTGAATCAGATGTCCGCGCTGGCGCATGACGGCGCAGGCAAGGCGTATCTGCATACAGAGCAGTATGAAGAAGCGCTCGAGCATTTCCGCGTTGCGAATGATAAGGATTACTATTCGGAAGCATTCTGGGAAGTCCGCAATACCTGGATCCAGAAATATATGGGATACATCCTGCTCGGACTCGTTGTGCTGCTTATTGGCATGCGAGTAATGAAAACGGTCGATAAGCGTCATGGCGGGAAGTTAAAGGCGCTCAAAGAGCGCCTCGGAGCGCGAATCAGCCGCCTGCCGTTCCTGCGCGATCTCGCGCTTGCAAAGCGAATGGACCGGCATCCGGATGACTGCGGGTATGAGATCGGCAAAAACCGTGCCGGATCGGTACTGGGTGCGAGCCTGATTTATCTGCTCTTCTTTATCGCGTTCATGCTCTATCAGACACAGAAAGGTTTCATCTATCAGTATCAGGATGTACAGGACATGGATATCGGCTTCGTGGTGCTGGGCTTCTGGGTCCTGCTCGGCGGGTTCATCTTCTGCAATTATCTGGTCACGAGCATTAATGACGGCAACGGCACGCTGAAGCAGATCTTTATGGTCCCGGCGTACAGCATACTGCCGACGATCGCGGCACTGCTGGCGGTCACGCTGGTTTCACATGTGCTGACCTATAACGAGTCCTTCCTGCTGACCCTGATCATGATCGCGGGAATCGCGTGGAGCGTGGTTGCGCTCTTTGTCGGACTGCAGACCATTCACCAGTACAGCTTCAAGGAGACAGTGATGAGCCTGCTGCTGACGATCATATTCATGCTGATCATCGTAATCGTATGCATTATCCTGTCCATGATGTGGAACAGCCTAAGCACGTTCCTGACATCTGTCGGAAAGGAGTTGATGTATAATGCGTTCTAAGCGCTTCGTGTGCTGCCTGATGGCAGTGATCTTCTCCTTGATCATGCCTGCGTATGCGGAGACGGTCTATCTGCCGACCTCACATGATACCCGCCCTGCACCGGACAAGGCCGAGTTCGCGGAAGCGGATCTTTCGGATTATGTGCTTTTGTATGAGTCGGACGGGATGCGTTATTACTGGCGTGAAGACCGTGATGTGCTCGCCGTTGAGAACATCAGCAACGGATATGTGATCAAGACAGGCGCTGACCTGCCTTTCTCCGGTGATGCGAAGGATCTCGTAAAGGCCATGAAGAAAGACGGCAAGTCGAACGAAGAGATCCTTGCAGCCTACAGTCCGTACGCGGATGACCTGAATACGACCTATGTCGGGATCGCGAACTCGGTGATCACGATCGAGTATATTGACAGTGACAAGACAAAACAGATCTCCTCAGCATCCGAAAAGAACGCGTCTTCGACGCTTGTTCCCGGAGCGGGAGACGGCGAGTTTGTGCTCAGCGTCGCCTTCTCATCGCCTGAGATCGCGCTGAACGTATATCTTGAGCTCGGGGATGAGGGTATCCGCTATCGCGTACCGCGTTCTGAATTCTCCGGCAAGGATCTTAACAAACTCTCCGCGGTGCTGATCACGCCGTTCCTTTGTGCGAGCGGCGGACGCATGAAAGTACTTGACGAGCAGACTTTGGACTGGATCGAGAAGGATAACTACCGCGTGCCCGGTTATGTGTTTGTGCCGGATGGCAGCGGCGCGCTGATCCGCTTCCGCGACAACTCTTCCGCGTTCAATCCCTACAGCGGCGACGTGTACGGAAAGGACTATGCTACTGAAACCTATTACAGCACCACATTGATGGATGATGTGCCGGTGCATGATCCGGCCATGCCTGTGTTCGGCATGGCGCAGGGCGACCGTCAGCTGGGATATGTGGCATGGGCGGATTCGGGCGCGGAGTACCTGGATATCATTGTGAACCCGGATGAGACAAAGTCCACGACCTATACTTGGGCGTACCCGAGGTTTGAGTACAATGTCAAGTATTTCCAGCTGTATGATGAGCATGGCAACGGATTCTTTACCACGCTTGATTCGCTGTATGACTATGACATCGACATCACCTACCGCTTCCTGTTCGGCGATGGAAGCGATGGCATGCCTTCCGCCGATTATGTGGGAATGGCAAAGGCGTACCGTGAGCATCTGATCGATACAGGTGTGCTGACAGAAATGCCCGGCGCCTCCGGGAACATCCCGATCCGTCTCGATTTCATCATGTCGGACGCGGAGAATGGCGTGATCCTGACGCAGCAGGTCACGGTCACTACAACGGATGATGTGCGCGAGATTCTGAATCATGTGCGTGCAGACGGCATCAGCAATATCAACTGCGGACTCATCGGCTGGCAGAAGAAAGGTGAAGGTCTGACGCGTCCGGACAAGGATACGTATTCCGGAAAGACAGGCTCGAAGAATGAGTTCCGGAAGCTGATCGAAGAGTTCAGTGACCTGGGGATCGACATCTCACAGGCAAGGGAAACGACCACGATCAACAGTGTCATGACAGGCTATTACCGGACCGCGGTCAAGGCTGTCAGCAACTGGTACGTAAGCGTGAACAAGCGCTGGCTGCTGCAGGAAAGCGCACCGGTCGCGCTGTTCGGATTCGCGACGCCTGAAAAGACAGCCGCATGGACCGCTGCGTTCTCGAAGAATGTTTCCGAGTATTCAGAATCACTCACGCTTTCGGGCATATCAAATGTGCTCAATTCGAACTGGTCGCGCAGCGGCTGTGAGACGACACTGACTGAAACAATTAAGCTATACGAGAATACGCTTGCGGGTATCCCGCTGAAGCTGAACCTTGAAAAGCCGAACCAGTATCTGTGGAAGTACACGGACCGGTATCTGCAGATCCCTGTCGGGAATTCCTGGTATATTTATGAGTCCGACTCCGTGCCGTTCCTGCAGATGGTGCTGCGCGGGACGATGGAGATGTATGCGCCTTATGCGAATTTCTCGTTCTATACGCAGGACTGTATCCTGCGCATGATCGATTACAATGTCTCCCCGGCATTCATCCTCTCCAAGGAAGCGTCCTGGAACCTGGCGGATACGCTCTCTTCGCACCTTTACTCGACGGAGTATGAGCTTTACCGCGATCTCGTGCGCTCGATCTACACGCAGATCAATGCGGCTTTGTCGGAAGTGCAGGGCTTTGACTGGACCGGCCGCGAAGTCGTGCGTGACGGCGTGATCGTAAACAGCTACCGCCGCGGCGAGGAAGTGCGGAAGATCATCATCAACTATACGGAAAATGATATCGTGCTTGACGGTGTGTCCGTGCCGGCGCAGCGCGCCGTTGCGGTACGGTAACAGGGAGGGAGCATGTTGAAGAAACGGAAAAAAGCCCGGAAGGGCAGCTATATGACCCGGAAACAGAACAGGCTCGGGTATTTCTTCATGAGCCCCTGGATCCTGGGCTTTGTGGTGTTCACACTGTTCCCGTTCCTCATGACGATCTATCTGAGCTTCTGCAGCGTCAGCTCTACGATCAAGGGATACGAGATCAAGTTCATCGGAATGGATAATTATTACACGGCATTCTTCCGGAATACTGAGTTCGTGCCGGCGCTTCTGTCCTTCCTGAGCATGGTGATCCCGTATACATTCATTATCATTGTCATATCGTTCATACTCGCCTATCTGCTCAACAAGATCAAGACGGGCAGGACGATCATGCGCATTATCTATTTCCTGCCGATCATCATTCTGTCCGGTCCGGTCATGAGCCAGATCCTGGACAGCGCAGATGAGGCGATCACGCTTTCTCAGGGCGTCAGTGAGATCTACAGAAGCATTTGGATCTTCCGGATCCTGTACAGCTATTCTCCTGATTTCACGATCTTCCTGGAAAGGATCTTTGACCAGTTATCCATGATCCTGTGGTTTACGGGAATCCCGATCGTGCTGTTTATCAGCACGCTGCAGCGCGTCAATCATTCGCTATACGAAGCTGCGCACATTGACGGTGCGAACGAATGGCAGGTCTTATGGAAGATCACGGTGCCTATGGCTAAACCAACGGCACTGGTTGCATCGATCTTTACGATCGTGCAGCTGGGCTCGTATGATACGAGCGATATTTACAGCCTGATCAAGACGGCAACCAACAATACGGCAAGCGGACTGGGCTATGCGGCTACTTATGCATGGCTCTACGGCATTATGGTGCTGCTGGTGATCGGTGCCGCGTTCCTGATCTTCCGGGAGAGAAAACCAAAGGCGGTGGTCCTGTGAGCAAGAAAAGAGAAGGCAGATGGCGCAAGCTCCGCGCTGTTCCCGGCAAGATCATCATTTATTTCGTTCTGATCTGCATCGGGTTCGTATATCTGGAGCCGATCCTGGAAATGATCGCAAAGGCTATGATGTCTGCTGCGGATATCGTAGACCCGTCTGTGACCTGGATCCCCAAGTCCTGGTCTTTTGATAACCTGCGTGTAGCAGCACAGGTGCTCAAACTGCAGGTAACGCTCAGAAACTCGATCCTCTTCTCCGGCGGGCTTGCGATCGCGCAGACGATCGTTTCCGCTATGACTGCATATGCGCTTTCCAGATTTGATTTCAAGGGGAAACGATTCTGGTTCGTCATGATCATCCTGACCTTCATCATGCCGGTGCCGGTGCTCATGGTGCCGCGCCTCATGATGCTGGTCACAGCCCAGACGGCAACGGGCATTCAGCTCGTCGGTACTGCTATCCCGCAGGCTGCCATGGCGATCCTCGGTCAGGGCGTATATTCCGCGGTACTGATCCTGATCTTCTATACATCCTTCAACATGATCCCGCGTGTGCTGGATGAAGCGGCTGAGATCGACGGCGCGTCAGCATGGCGCGTGTTCTGGTCGATCGTCGTCCGGATCTCAGGCAGTACGATCCTGGTTGTGTTCCTGTTCTCGTTTGTGTGGAACTGGAATGAGACATATATCACGAGTACGCTGCTGCGCGGAAACCTGCCGCTGCTTCCCGCTAAGCTGAGTCTGTTCAACAGCGAGTTTGAAAGCCTGACCACAGCGGTGGGCGGTGCATTCCGCCTGAACGAAGCCTATAAGATGTCTGCGACTCTGATCTCTATCGCACCGTTGGCGCTGCTGTATGTGTTCGTGCAGCGCAAGTTCATCCAGGGCATCGAGAATACGGGTATTACGGGAGAATAATGATGCTGAAAAAAACACTTGCTATATTGCTTCTGCTTCTGCTCCTGTGCTCTTTCGCACAGGCAGGCGGCCTGCCCCGAAATGAGGATAAACTCCACGAAGGCAATAATGTTTCGGATGCATATGTCGACCCGGAAAAGTACAAGGTCGATGAAGCGAATCTGAAGGCAACGGGGTTTGAGTATGACCGCAGTGCACTGACTTATGAACTGGTCTGGTCTGATGAGTTCGATTACGAAGGCAGGCCGGACAGTACAAAGTGGCATTATGATACCGGGGGCAGCGGCTGGGGAAATCATGAACTGCAGTACTATACGCCCGGAGATAACGCACTGGTGAAAGACGGTATCCTTACGGTTGAGGCCAGAATCGAAAAGAAGGGCGGCAGAAATTATACCTCCTGCAGGCTTGTGACCCGGAATGCGGGGGACTGGCTTTACTGCAAAGTTGAAGCACGTGCGAAACTGCCTTCGGGACGCGGAACCTGGCCTGCGATCTGGATGCTGCCCACCGACTGGGCATACGGCGCATGGCCGACCTCCGGCGAGGTAGACATCATGGAGCATGTCGGGTATAATCCGGAATGGATCGTGCAAAGCATCCATGTGGACAGATTCCATGCAGGACAGGCACGCAATAAAAGTATCCGTGTTCCCGGCGTTATGGAAGAATTCCATACATATGGCGTTGAGTGGCTGCCGGACCGGATTATCTTCTCAATCGATGGAAATGAGACCTGGACCTACCGGCCGCTGGATATTACAGAGCATCCGACGAAGGAAATCTGGCCCTTCGACCGCAGAATGCATATCCTGGTCAATCTTGCTTTCGGCGGAGACTGGGGCGGGGCGCAGGGAATCGATGAGAGCTGCCTGCCGGCACAGTTTGAAGTGGATTATATCCGGGTATACCAGAGCCCGGAGATCCTCGAAATGACCGGCCAGGGGAAACAGTAATTCGCGGAAGACAGACTAGAAAAAAGGAGACAGGAACATGCAGGACTTTGAACTGCGGGGAAATACATTTATTATCCGGGATTTTGCCAGAAAGGCGCCTTTTTCCAGCTTTTTGCCGGGCCTGACCGGAGTGACCGGTATTCCGATGTGGTCGTTCTATACGAATCGCGGACAGGCGATGTGCGGGTTTGGTATTCATAATAAGGGCAATGCCATGATGGAGTTCAATCCTGCCAATACCGGGTATGAGAATACACAGATCCGCGGATTCCGTACCTTTATGCGTATCGACGGCAAATACCGCGAGCCGTTCTTCGTGGCGGATGATGACGCGCTGCGGGAGATGGAGATCGAAAAAAATGTTCTTACGATCCGCGAGGAGAAGGACGGACTCAGGATGACAGCGGTCTACTGGATCCTGCCGAATGAGAACATCGGCGCCGTGGTGCGGCATGTGACTGTGGAAAACCGGACCGGACACCAAATAGCACTGGAGCTTCTCGACGGTATGCCGCAGGTGATTCCATACGGCATTCAGAACGGTGCGTACAAAGAGATGTCCAACCTGCTCAAGAGCTGGGCAGATGTGGGAAACATCGAAAATAACGCGCCTATCTATAAAATGCGTGCGACGGGCGAAGATACCGCTGAAATGAAGGAAGTCAACGGCGGATGGTATTATGCATGCGTACTTGACGGGAAGCTGCTGCCGATCGTATATGACAGGGATATCGTGTTCGGGTATGACCGTTCCATGATGGATCCGCTGCGCTTCCGCAAGGAAGGACTGCAGTCGGTGCTGGATACGCCGCAGGTGTTTGCAAATAAGGTGCCCTGTGCGTTCGCACCGGTCTCGCGCGTGCTGAAAGACGGGGAAAGCCTGACCTTTACCGCATACATGGGCTACGCGCTGACAGAAAAGCAACTGAACCGGAAGACTGAGGACTTCTGCGCGGCAGGGTATGCCGAGAGAAAACTGATTGAAGCCAGGGAGGCTGCCGAGAAGCTGACCAGGGATGTAGAGACGCATACTTCGGACAAGGCACTGGATGCGTACATTCAGCAGTGCTATATGGATAATTTCCTGCGCGGCGGATATCCCTTCGTAAGCGGGAGCGGTGAGAAACAGCGGACACTGCACCTGTTCAGCAGGAAGCACGGTGACCCGGAACGCGATTACAATTTCTTCTCGATCGCCGGCGAGTACTTCTCGCAGGGCAATGGCAATTACCGTGATGTTTGCCAGAACCGGCGCATGGACTGCTCACTGCATCCGGAGATCGGCGATTATGATATCGTGAACTTCTACAGTCTGATACAGATCGACGGATATAACCCGCTCGAGATCCGGCCGAGTACTTTCCTGCTGAAAGAGGCAAATAGCGGGCAGGCGGAAGAGATCATGCAGCGGTATCTGCCCGCCGGCCGGGAAATCGTTAAAAAGATCCTGTGCGCGCCTTTCACGCCCGGACAGATCACGAATGCGCTGTCTGGCGCAAACCTCACGCTGAACGGGACGCCTGAGGCGTTCGTGGCCGAGCTCCTGCCCCTGTGTGATCAGCGCTTTGAGGCCGGTTTCGGGGAAGGCTATTGGAGCGATCACTGGGACTATAACCTGGATCTGGTCGAGGATTACCTGTCAGTATGGCCGGAAAAGAAGAATGAGATGCTCTTTGGAAGAGCCGCCTGCGCGTATTATGACAGCCCGGTAGCAGTGCGCCCGCGAAGTGAGACCTATGTGCTGCACAATGGGCACGTCCGCCAGTACGGTGCACTCCGGCAGAGCGAGATCAAGGCTGCACGGCCGGGATTCAATCCCAACGGAACGAACTGGATGCGCGATGCGGAAGGCCGGATCGTCTATTCAACAGTGTTTGAAAAGATGCTGACGCTGGCTGTGAACAAGTTCGCACTTCTCGACAATCAGCGCCTTGGCGTGGAAATGGATGGCGGAAAACCCGGCTGGAATGATGCCATGAACGGGCTCCCCGGTATGATCGGAAGCAGTATGCCTGAAACATTGGAACTGCGCAGGCTTGTGCGCTTCCTGCTTGAAACAGTGCGTGCGAAGGATCCCGAAGAAAGCATTTCCATGCTCGAAGAGCCTGCTGCTTTTATGCGGGATATCCGCAGCGCTTACGCGGAAAACAGCAGCATGTATGCGTGCTGGGACAAGGTCGCAGGACTGCGGGAAGCCTTCCGTGACAGGACAGAAGGCGGCGTTGCCGGAAAACGCGAAAGTGTGACTTTTGCTGAGCTGGCTGGTGTCCTGGCGCTTATGCATGACACACTGGAAGACGGAGTAAAGCGCGCACTGGAGATCGGCGGAGGAATCATGCCCACTTTCTTTACCTATGAAGCGTCTGAATATGAGCCGCGGATGAACGCGGATGGGACGCCGTATATTACTCCGTATGGAATGCCCGGTGCGGTCGTAAAGAATCTTGAGAGAAAAGATCTGCCGCCGTTCCTGGAAGGCCCGGCCCGCTATCTGGCTTCCTGCGGGGAGAAAGACATCGATACGGCGCGAGATGTGGCAAAGAAGATCCGCGCAAGCGGGCTTTATGACGAGAAGCTTGGCATGTACAAGACCTCTGCACCGATCGGCGAATGCGGTATGGAAATCGGCCGTGTGCGTGTGTTCACACCCGGCTGGCTGGAGCGCGAGAGCGTTTTCCTGCATATGGAATACAAGTATCTGCTTGGACTCATGAAGGCTGGGCTGTATGATGAGTTCTATGAAGCAGCGGAGACTGCACTGATCCCGAAGCTGGATCCTGCAGTATACGGACGAAGCATTTTGGAGAATTCCTCGTTCATTGCATCGTCAGTGAATCCGGATCCGGATACCCATGGGCGTGGCTATGTAGGACGCCTGTCGGGTTCTACTGCTGAGATGCTCTCTCTGTGGAAGATGATGTTCGTAGGCAACGGC
>JAFYDF010000027.1 GCA_017544935.1 Clostridia bacterium | reverse complement strand
TTTCTGGCGCAGATAATCCTGCAGGCGTTCCTGTACCAGCATCTGCATATCAAAGATATCCTCATGGTTCTGGCAGTATTCCTTCACAGTCTGGAAGTACAGGTAGAAATACTCAGTGCCTACATTGAACTTGTTGATGCCCATTGTGAATGCCTTTTCCAACTGGTCATCCGGCACACCGCTGCCGCCGTGAAGCACCAGAGGCGTATCCACTGCTGCGTTGATCTCCTGCAGGCGCTGCAGATCCAGCTTGGGCGTCTTTTTGTAGAAACCATGTGCAGTGCCGATGGCAACAGCCACGGAGTCGCAGTGGCTCTCTTCGCAGAAGCGGGCGGCCACATCAACTTTTGTGTACAGATCCAGGTCATCCTGGTCGGTTTCATTTGCGGCGAAGCCCACATGGCCTAGCTCGGCCTCCACGTCAACACCCATTGCATGGGCAACACGGGCAACCTCAGCAGTATTTTTCACGTTCTCTTCGTAGCTGAGCATGGAACCGTCGTACATGACAGATGGGAAGCCTGCCTTAATAGCGCGCATGATAAAATCGAAATCCATGCAGTGATCCAGATGGAAGCTGACAGGGACGTCAACTTTAGCGGCTTCCTCAATGCACATCTTGGCGTAGATTTCCGGTGTACCCCAGCCCCAAAGAGCTGCATGACGGGGATCCAGCATCACGAGAGCTGGCTTTTTCAGTTCCTCCGCGATTTTGAACACGGAGTGGATCATATTGAAGTCAGAGCTGTTAAAGGCAATAACGGAAGTATTAGCCGCATCTGCCATCTTCAGAATTTCTCTCACTCTAACCAGTGCCATAGTTTTTTATTCCTCCTAAATTATAATAATCGTTTTTATTCTGAAAGGCCTTTTTTCAAGCCGCCCAGCAGTACTGAAACCGACACTGCACCTGGATCCGGCCAACCCAAGGCACTTTCGCGGAATCCTTTTGACCGGCCCAAACGCGGCAGCATGGCTTTAGTCTCTTCCACGCCGCGCAATGCGCCGGCTTCGCCGGCCTCTAGGATCCGATCGATATCATTTGTTTCTTCTAAAGCTTTCTGCATGTCTTCCTTAGCGGGTAACAGCGCATCGACCATGGTTTTATAACCGGCTTTGGCTTTACCGCGGCGTACCACGGCATCAATTCCACCGCTGAGAAAGGAGCACATGTCACCGCCATCAAGGATGTCCTTATTCCTGATTGCTTCCAGCCCGCCAATTAACAGTGTGCCGAACAGCACCCCGGAAGATCCACCCATACTTTTTACCAGGCAGAGTCCACAGGCATGGAATAGGTCATAGGGGGTAGAATAATCCGTCTTTTCCAGCTGCCGCCGGATAGCGGTAAAACCGGTTTTCATGCCAATACCGTGGTCACCGTCTCCAATGACCTTGTCAATGCGCGTCAGTTCCGGTTCAGCGTCGATAATCGCGTCAGCCGCTACCAGCATAGCTGCCTTCAAAGCAGCAGTATCGGCTCTGTTCATGAGTATTTCACTCCTTCCTGTTACAGCAGAAATCCATCGCCGCAGAGCGTACCTTCAAGATAAGGAGCGATCTCCTGATCCGCACAAAGCAGCGTCACAGTATAGCCATAGCAGTCCATGACCTGCATATAACCGCCGACGCGCATCTGAGCGTTTTGCACGCGACTGTCAAGCGCTGTTTTCAGGCATCCCGCCATCACGAAACTGTCAGAATAACTGGTCATGCGCATACGATTAACCAGCATGTACACGCGTTCATCGGGCTGCGGCTTCACATCGTCGCAAAGCATCTGAATCGTTTCTTCGGCGGTGCCTGCTACGGTTGCATTTTCCCGGGTCAGGAAACCCGGTTCATCAGAAAAGCCGGCACCGTATGTTACGCAATTCTTTTCCGGTTCTACAGCCACGCACAGTGTTGAGGAGCGGGCAATGGCTTTGCGGGCAAGAGCTGCAATTTCTTTCAAGGGCTTTCCCTGCCGGGCAGCTTCCGCACATAGCTTGATCAGATAGGCGATAGCAATACGTCCGCCCCGATTCTCCCGGGGTTCGCCGATCGCCATACCCATATCATCATAGCATGATACCTGCTCAACTTCATATCCTTCCAATTGCAATAGCTCTGCAGCCATATCGTTGTTCAGGTAGTCACCCATGAAGTTATTATAAAGCAATAATATGCCCTTTTCTTTTCCGATTGCCTTGCCTGTTTCATAAAGAGCGTAGGCACTGGGTGCAGTATATGGAGGACCGACAACTGCCGCATCAGCCATACCTTCTCCCACAAAGCCGGGAATGAACGGGCCGTTGGAGCCGCCTCCGCTGATGATCACGGCAACGCGATCCGGCGTGGGCGTGCGCTTTAGCAACACCGCGCTGGGCTCCTGGCCATCAAGTGTGCGCCATCTGTCCGGGAATGATTGTGCCATAGCTTCGAACCAGCGAGGGCAATAATTCTCCCGAGTCTCGGCAAACCAATGCATGTGCTTACCTCACACCTTTATATTCACTGTTTCGGTCAGACCTTCTTTTTCTTCTGGGCCATATCCAGGATAACGGCGAAGAGGATGATAGCACCGATAACAACCTTCTGCCAGTAGGAGTTGATATGCATCAGGTTCATGCCGTTGTTGATAACGGCAATGACTGCCACGCCAAACATCGCACGTCCGACAGATCCGCTGCCGCCTGTGAGGGAAGTTCCTCCCAGAACTGTTGCTGCAATGGCGTACATTTCATAACCATCGCATGCTGCCGGCTGTCCAGAGCACAGCTTGGAAGCATTGAGAACGCCAGCCAGTGCAGCCATGACGGAGCAGATCACGTGGCCGAGGAATACCGTGTTCTTGGTGTTAACACCTGCCAGGTGTGCTACCTGCGGGTTGGAGCCGGTGGCATATACATGACGGCCGAATACCGTTTTGCTCAGCAGGATATGTACAATAGCAACCGCGATGACGACAAAGATCGTGATATTTGGGATCCAGCCATTGGGGTTGCCTTCAGTTGCCAGCCAGCGGCCGGCGCCAACGAAGCTGTAGGGCTTAGGAATGCCGGAAACTGCAGTACCGCCGGAGAAAATGAAGCACAGGCCACGTCCGATCGTCTGCATCGCCAGAGTTGCAATCATCGGTACGACGCTCATCCGGCTGATCATAAAGCCGTTGAATGAGCCGCAGATCAGGCCCACCAGTATTGCGGGCAGGATCAGCACCGGAATAGAACTCCATGCGGTGAGGCCGGGAAACTTAGTGGCGATCAGTGTGCTGATAACACCCGCCAGTGCTGCCACCGAACCAACGGAAATATCAATGCCGCCCAGGATGATGACGTAAGTCAAACCGGCGGACAGCATGGCGTTGATTGCCATCTGAGTGGTCAGGTTGACCAGATTGTTTGCAGAGAAGAACTTGCCGCCGGTTCCCAATCCGAAGCCCAGGATCAGGCAGATCAGGATTACGACTACCATGTTCTTCACAAAGAATTCTTTGACGCTAAAGCCCTTGGCCAACGTTTTGTTTTCAGTCATCGTTTATACCTCTCTATAATGATTCACAAAGTGGTCCATCATTCCGTCTGGCTCGCAAGAACCATGATCTTTTGTTCCGTAGCCTCTTCACGGCTCAGTTCGCCGGTCACACGGCCTTCGCACATTACAATAATGCGGTCACTGACGCCAAGGACTTCCGGCAGTTCCGAGGACACCATCACAATGGTACCTCCCTGATCGACGAAATCGTTCATCAGGGTGTAGAATTCGGATTTAGCGTTTACGTCGATACCACGGGTAGGTTCGTCCAGAATCAGAATCTCAGACTGGGCGATCAGCCACTTGGCAAGGACGACCTTCTGCTGGTTACCACCGGACAGATTACCGATGATGGTTTCAACGCTTGGTGTTTTTACTCGAAGCTTTCCAACGTATTCCCGGCTCACACTGTCGATCCACTTCTGATCGGCAAAGCCTAGGCTCTTCATGTGATATATCAGGCTGGGCAACACTTCGTTATCTTTGATCATGGCCTTTAACATCAGGCCTGTGGTACGGCGATCTTCTGTCACCATGCCGATTTTATTGGCAATGGCATCTTTGGGGCTCTTAAAGTGAACTTCTTTTCCACGTACGAATACCTTGCCGCTGTCAGCATGACGTGCGCCGAAAATCGTTTCCATTGTCTCGGTGCGACCTGCACCGACCAGACCTGCAATCCCCAGAATTTCACCTTTATAAGCAGTGAAGGAAACGTTCTTGAACTCACGACCGTGGGAAAGACCTTCCACACGCAACGTCTCCTCGCCGCGAGTGTGCTCTGTATGCACGAAGTAATCGTCGATCTCGCGGCCCACCATACTGGCCACCAGTTCGTGCTCGGTGATATCCTTAATCAGATCCGTGCGCACAAAGCAACCGTCGCGAAGAACCGTAGCCCGATCGCAGATTTCAAAGATTTCCTTCATGCGATGGCTGATATAGGCGATGGCAACGCCCTTACTCCTCAAAATGCGGATCTGCTCAAACAGCGCATCAATCTCATGCTCGGAAAGGGAAGAAGTCGGCTCGTCCATGATGACGACTTTTGCGTTTTTGTTAATAACGCGAGCGATTTCCACCATCTGCTGCTGTGCCGCAGTCAGATCCCCGGCCACGTCAGTTGACTTGATGATAGCATCCATCTTCATCTGCCTGAGAAGTTCGTCAGCCCGTGCATTCATGCTGCGATTGTCAAGGAAAATGCCGTTGGTTTGTTCTTCACCCAGGAAGATATTCTCTGCCACGGTAAGGTCCTTGGCGATGCTCAGCTCCTGGTGGATAACTGAGATGCCCTTGTCCATGGCATCTCTGGGGCCTTTGAATTCAATTTGTTTACCATCCAGGAGTATCTCGCCTTCTGTGGCAGTATAGACTCCGGATAGAATTTTGATAAGTGTGGATTTTCCTGCACCGTTTTCACCCATCAGGGCGTGCACTTCACCGGGATAAAAATCCACAGATACGTCTGTCAGGGCTTTGACGCCCGGAAAGACCTTCGTAATATGAACTGCCTGCAAATATGGCTGCAATCTCTTCATCCCTTTCCTTTAGCTTTGGGAGTGTATGTCCCGATATGAAGATTAAAAGGCATCCGGCGCAGCGTTTGCCATGCCGGATGCCTCTTGGCAATAATATGGTTGCCGAAATCCGACGTGCTTCGTCCGAATTATTCGGGCTTTACAGCGTTGGAAGCATCTACCAGGTAAGGAGCAATCAGAATGACCGGTTCGTCTACAGTGCCTTCGGTCAGATACTTGACCATCTCTTCGGCGATTTTATAACCGATCTGATACGGGTCCTGAGCGACGTCGCCGACCCAGATCTGGCCATCGACTTCGTCCAGAATAGCTTCATGTGCTTCGGGGTTGGCGTCAAAGCCGATCATCTTGGTGGAAGCACCCTGGCCTTTGATAGCAGCAAGTGCACCAATGCAGGCGGGGTCACCAACGGTGAAGATAACAGCCATGTCAGGATAGGAAGTCAGTGCATCTTCCATCAGCTGCTGAGCAGTGCTGGCATCACCCTTGTAGTTACCGATATTGACAATGTTCAGTTTGTACTCATCTTTCTTGGCGTTCATGACTTCCATCCAGCCGTTTTCACGGTCGATGCAGCTCTGAGGTTCCGGATAGCCAATGATACCAACAGTGGCGCCTTCCTTCAGGCCCAGCTTGTCGAGCCATGCGATGGTGGCTTCGCCACCGACTACGCCGCCCTGATAGTTATCAGTGCCGACAAAGCACTTAATAACATCGGTCTCACCGGAAGTGCAGTCAAAGGTGAACATCGGCACACCCTGAGCGTCTGCCTGTTCAATAGCAATGGTGCAGGCAGCAGGCTCGTTGCAGGCCAGAGAAATAGCATCCAGGCCTTCAACGACCATGCCTTCAATACGCTCGGTAGCGATAGCGCCCTGCAGGTCACTTTCGTCTACGATAGCCTTGAAGCCCAGGTCGGCAGCTGCGGCATTGATGCCCTCTTCAATCTTCAGATAAAATGCGTGCTCACGGGAACCGAGGATGAAGCCGAGCTTCAGATCCTTGACGTCTTTCGCTTCGGCGATGCTGGCAGTCATCGCGAAAACAAGTGCGACGACCAGGACAACGGAAAGAATTTTC
>JAFYDF010000003.1 GCA_017544935.1 Clostridia bacterium | reverse complement strand
TGATCTTCATGTTTGCACCGGATACCACGATAATCCGGTTCGCAGTCGTTCCGTCTTCATGCTTCTCCAACTGTACATTACCGATTGCAGAAGATACGCCCGCGGTCTTCAGAATACGCTCAGTATGCACGCCTGAAGCCTGCAGACTCGCGATCATTTCCTGGCCAAAGGCATCCTCGCCGACACGGCCGATCATGGTCACGTCTGCGCCTAAGCGCGCTGCCTGCACTGCCTGATTTGCGCCTTTGCCACCGGAAGCAGTACGGAAATCCGTTCCCAGGACCGTTTCGCCTTCCTGCGGGAAACGCGGTGTAGACACGATCAAGTCCATGACCAGACTGCCGACTACAAGAATCTTTGCCTGTTTTTTCATAATTTCTCACCTTTGTCTGTATTGAAAATAGATTGCTATGATATTTATTGGATCATTCCGCCCTTTGTGGGTAGCGGTGGATCAATCCACTCATATGGACCGTCATACCAGCCGCAGACACCGTCCTGTTTGCAGAAGAGTCCCTGTGAAGTAGGCTCAATGCAGTACAGGATCTCTCCGCTGCGAACTTCCAGGCGGCGGTCTGTCACGTCATCGCAGATCATGCCGTCCCATGGATTCTCAGAAACGAATGTGCTCGGAACCGTAAGCGTCTTCCCATGATACCGGATCCGAGTCACATCCCCCATTGGTTCCGCGCCCTGAATGAACCGTGTCGTCCACTTGATGTACACGGGCTCTTCCGTGGATCCTGTCTGATCCGCCAGCGCACGGAAGCGCCTGTGCGAATCACAGAACAGGAAACTGCGTTCCCCGCCCTGCAGGATCATCATGTTCAGCTGTCCGATACGCTTCACGCCGCAGCCGCCGTCCAGGCAGATCAGTTTCCGCTTCTCATCTACGACCGGGTTCGCGCTCTGTAGCGTTTCCCGCATCAGCGGTACAGGCCAGTGGCCCGTAACCACCCAGCGGCTGAACGCAGGCGCGCTACCGAAAAAGTCGTCTGTCTTGATCAGCGGCCAGTTATCCGTGCCTTCCAGTTCGTCCAGACGCTCATGCGGCAGGGAGGCATGCACAAAGATATACTCCGGCGTATCCAGAATCGTCAGTGCGTTTCACAGGAACTCGATCTCTTTTTTCAGATGTTCTCTGGCAAGTGTGATCGCTGCGTCATAGTCCATGTCCGGCGCATACGGAATCCCGATTTCACCGCACACCTCATCCCAGACCGTCCAGCTCCAGTAACGCTTCCCGCCGTCAATGCGTTCCGCAAGCTTCCGGCGTTCTTCAGTGTTTTCCGTTGTCAGAAGATTGTATAGTGTCGTATCGGCATTTCCGATCAATGCATAGACCCTGCCGGTTTCAGACAGCTGCATGACAAAGCGCAGTGTCTCCAGGTTCTGCCAGCCTTTTTCCAGCATATCCCCGACGATCACCAGTATGTCCTTTTCAGGTGCATAGCAAGCTTTCTCCAGCAGCTGCCGCAGCTGGTCACAGTGTCCGTGTATATCAGATGTCACCAGCACCCGCTGACCCGGTGCAAAGACCGCATGACCGATCTTTGTCAGCATAGCTCAAGATCGTCGAAGCTTCCGAGCTTGGGCAGCTTGCAGCTGGGCTTATCCAGATAGAAATAAGATACACAGCTTATATCATCCTGCAGCGGCAGATAGCGTCCGCTGCTTCTCCAGCCCAGAGCCTGGATCGTCACGCGGATATCCTTCTCGAAGAAGATAGGATCCGTAATATGCCAGCGGTACAAGCCAAAACGCATCTGCGAGTTATACAGCCTGTTCGGCTCTATGACCTGTGCAAGCCCTGCATACGGCGTGGTGAATGGCACATAGCGGTCATGCGTTACAGGATCCTCAAAGTCATAGGAACCGCAGAAGTAGTCTTCCGTGCCTGTATAGCAGATCGACGGATACTCCTTATCGCCATCCAGGTACATCTTGACTTCGCCCTCGCCCCACCAGAGGTTGCTCTTGACGCTCCAGACCATATAGGTGCCGACATAGTGGCCCTTGCCCTCGATGCCGTCGAGCATTGTGAATACTTCCTTGTACGGCAGGGGATTCACGCGCCGGAACTGAGCATGGAAATAACCCTCGTCTTCCGCGACAGGACGGCGGATGTAATTGATCTGGTAGTACACGACCACCTGTTCATCGTTCCTGTTCTCAAGCGTGATGCGGAAGCCCTTGCGGAAAGGCATGGACCAGTAGCAGGTGAATGCCGAACCCGGGTTCACGCATACAGCCAGGGATGATACCTGTGCATACTTGTTCAGTCCGCAGGCAAAGAAGTCACCCAACGGGACTTCGATTGCCGGAGTCTCCTCACCGTCCCAGTAGAAGCGCAGGATCTGCCCGCGCCAGTAGCCCGTCGGGGTCAGCCAGATCTGGGTGATCTCGCCCTGATCCTTAACGTCCGCCAGCGTCAACGTCTCATGAGCTGGAATAAACATGCGCGGGTTCACTTTCCAGCCGGTACCAAGGTCACGCGCAGCGGCTGCGGATGTTCCCTGTTCCCACGGCATGCTGCCGCCCTTTCCTTTCTCGCCCGTCAGGTTTTCAGGCGAGATGGAGATCGTCTGCCAGTTGCGCAGTTTTGATAGGTCGTTCATCATAAGAATCGCCCTCCTGATGCTCTTATTTTTCCGGCATTTCTGCCCGCATCCACATGATATTGTAAATCGGGAAATACTGGCTCATCGCGAAATAGAACACGCGTCCGTTCTCTTCAACATACTTAGGCAGCATATATCCGCCGTACAGTGCCGCGTACTGCGAAGACGACGCCAGCTGATACTCCATGCTCCAGTTGCTCCAGGGCGTAATGCCTTCACGCATTACAATACCGCCGCCGTCCTCATGAAGATAAGTCATTACGAAATTTCCCAGATATTCATTATACATCACGGAGATCTCGCCGACAGGCCCGCGGATAATTATTTTTGCCTGGGAGATGCCTTCCTTGCCCTTGGTCCACTGCGGATCGCCATTTTCTTCATAGCCCGTCAGGTAGCTGTAAGCTTCAGGATCCTCCAGTTCATGCACATTGCACTTCATCAGTGCGACACCGCCAAACCGGCCGCTGGGGATGCCCCAGATATACATGGTATCGCCCACGCGGACATTGGCTGTCTGAATGAAGTTAGAATCGCCAGGCCACTGCACCTGATTGACCTTGACCCATGTCATGCCGCCGTCCTCGGACTTGGCAAGCCCAGAGTGGCTGCAATCCCACATTCCGCCTCTGGGGCCCCAGTAAGTAACACGCATGAAGATGCAATAAAGCGTATCGTCCACAGAAAAGATATTCGTAGGGATCATGGTCACAGTATGGCTGTTGACAATGCATTCCTTGGAACGGCCCCATTTATCAGGAGCGGTTCCGGTGATCGTCAGGCCGTCAGACGGATCGTCATCCTCGATGATGAACAGCACATTGCTGCGCCAGTCAGCATTCTTCTCCGAGGAGAAAGTATCACCGCAGAACATGTAGACTTTGCCGTTCATCTCTGTCATGGACCCCAGATCCGTGCCCCATACATTGAACCGCGTCAGTGTCTGGTTCGGGCTGTCTTCGCCCGTGATCTGTGAGACTTTCGTGGTCTGGGTCTTTCTCAGGCCTTTCGTAAACTCCTGCGCTTTATTGGGAAGCTCCCAGATCAGCTGGTCGTCTTCATCCGCCAGAGCGGCAAAAGGCAGGAGCATGCACAGAAAGAGCAGGAATGCGATTACTCTTTTCATCTTCAGTCTCCTTTACTTGATACCCGAGATCAGCATGCCCTTCACGATATCGCGCTGGAAGATCATGAACACGATAAGCGGCGGGATCGCCGCGATCGCGGAAGCCGCCATGACAACGCCATATGCTTCGGTATACTGATTGCGGAACGAGCGTATGACCTGCATGACCTGATACCTTGTCGTGCTCTGGATCGTCAGTGACGGCCACACGAAGCTGTTCCAGCAGCCAATGAAGCAGCCGGTGCCCAGCAGCACCATGGGTGCTTTCGCGTTGGGAAGGAATACGCTGTAATAGATCTTGAAACGGGATGCGCCGTCCACCAGTGCAGCTTCTTCCATGGACATGGGGATATTCAGGAAGAACTGTCTGTAGAAGAAGATCGCGTATGCGCCTGCCAGTGACGGGATAAAGAGTACCCACAGGGTATCCAGCATGCCGAGCTTGCGCACGACTACGAAACTGGTCAGCAGGATCGCGATATTCGGAATGAACATGGTGAACAGCGTCACACGCCAGAACAGCTTCTTAAGCGGGAAATCCAGGCGTGCGTAGGCATATGCCGCCGCTGTCTCCAGAATCAGGCTGCCGATCGTATGCGCGATACAGACGATGAGCGTATTGCGTACCGCCAAGCCATAGCTGAGTGATTTATTGGTAAACAGCGTGACAAAATTCTTGGTGATCCACTGGCGCGGGAAGAACCGGATCGGGTATGCCCACACCTCGCGGTCAAGCTTGAATGCGGACACTGCCATCCACACCAACGGGAACAAACACAGCACCACCAGAATGGTGCAGAATATATAGGAGAAAATCGTGAAGAATTTTCCTTCATTCTTAACCATTTCACTTTCTCCTTTCCGGTCACTCCATGGACTTGTCCGGCTTGATCAGGAAGAAACTGACGGCGGTAAACGCAACAGAGAATACCATCATCATGACTGAGCAGGCCAGTACATAACCCATAGAGACCGCTGAATCGCTGAACATTTTGTAGATATACAGAACCGGGGTGATCGTCGCGTTGTTGGGGCCGCCGTTCGTCATGAGCAGCGGAAGCTCCATCATCATCAGCGTACCGCGGATTCCGTTTACCAGGGACAGAAGGAAGATGTTGCGCATGCACGGGATCGTGATATAGATCATGCGCCGGAAACCGCCGCATCCGTCCAGTGCGGCCGCTTCGTAATAGGTGTCCGGGATGTTGTTGAGTCCGGCCAGCATATATAGCGTGCTGTGTCCGAACCCGCTCCAGAACGACGTAAAGATGATACACAGCAATGCAGATGTGCCGTGTGCCATGAAGTTGTATTTTGTCCCGCCAAGCGTACGGATCGCGTTGTTGAGCAAACCGCCCTGAAAGTCAAATATGAACAGGAAAATAACCGATGCAATAACGCCTGAAATGATCGAAGGAATATACAGTGCCGTTTTGCTCATATCCGCATACAAGCCGCGCATATGGCGGACACAGTGTGCGAAAAGGAACGGCAGTATGATCCCGATCGGCAGCGAAATCAGAACATACTTGACGATATTGCCGAAAGACCTGCGGAAAATCGGGTTGCGCAGAGCCACCTGATAGTTTTTCAGGCCCACAAAGGTCGTATTATAGAAGTTCCAGTCCGTCAGCGATTTGGACAGCGATTCATACAGCGGCCAAAACACAAAAATCCCCAATACGATCAATGGAGGAATAATCATGCAGTACGCAGTGATATAGTCCATTTTCGCGGTCGGACGCCGGACGCGCTTTGCGCGCTTGGTTGATCCTGCCGTCTGCCGAAGCATGCGCCGTCACACTCCTTTTAGTAAGTAAAATCTTTTTTTACGGGGGATACGGAGACAGGCTCCGTATCCCCCATGTTCAGAAAACTCTATTATTGAGCTTTGGGGTTCTTGCCGGCCAGGCCCTGATCAGCAATATACTGATTGATCAAGGCTTCGGTATCGGCAAACGCGGTGTCGATGTCGGTGCCATCCAGCGCGATGCTGTCCAGCATATTCGCAACATAGGTGGTCACTTCGTACGGGAACGCGGGCTCAGCAACAACGTAGGGCATGATATCGCTCTGGATGATCTGGATGCGCTCGTCCTTGCTGGCGTCAGTGTTGGCTACCAGGTATTCCGCAACGCTCTTGCGGGTGGTGAACTTGGCGAAGTTGGCCGCTACGAAGAAGTCAGCTACATTCTCCACGCTGTCGCCCAGCATGTAGTAGATGTAGTCAGCAGCTTCCTGAGGATGCTGAGCATGAGCGTCTACGCAGAAGCTCCAGCCGCCGGAAGTGGCATGGAAGGGCTCGCCGTCCTGAGTAGGAGCAGCAGCAACGCCGATGCGGTCGATCTTCTCGGGATAGTCAACATTGATGGCGCCAACGCCCCAGCTGCCGGAGAAGCTGATGGCTGCGCGCTCTTCCAGAACAGCATATACGCCAACGTTCTGATGCTTCAGAGCGGTCTGAGAAGCGAACACGCCGCTGCGGATGTCACGGTACAGAGCCGCGAAGTCCTTCATGCCCTGGCTGTTGATGTTGGCAGCAGACCAGTCATTGGTCAGCATGTAGTCGCCATTGGCCGTATAGGTCCAGCTCCACATGTTGTACGTGTTGTCGATGTCCATGCCGAAACGATCGGGAGTGGTCAGCATCTTGGAATATTCAACCAGCTCGTCCCAGGTCGTGGGCGGGGATTCGGGATCCAGGCCAACCTCGGTGAAGGCGTCCTTGTCATAGTACATGACAACAGCGGGCTCCATCATCCAGGGGTATGCGGCATAAGCGTCACCAACAGTGATGAAGCTCTTGGCGGAATCCAGCAGGTCATCCCAGGCAGACTGAGGAATCAGGTCCTTCAGGTCCAGGGTGTAGCCGTTGCGGTAGTTGTTCGCCACGCTGGCATAGTCAGCGCAGATGATGTCGGGAGTACCATCGCCAGCGCGCGCTGCAGCAATGCGCGTATTAAAGGTATCGCCGTCCATCAGGGAAAGTTCTACATAGAACGGGCGCTCGGGATTGGAGTTCCAGTTATAAGCCTGAGTCTTCAGCCAGTTCTGATTCCAGGTCTCCCACATGATGCACCAGAACTGAACAACGGTCTCGCCTTCCTTAGCCGGTGGCGCAGACAGGGTGCTGGGGTCTTCCGCGACAGCGATCGCAGAAACGCTCAGCAGCATCACAAGAGCCAGCAGTACGGAAAGAATCCTTTTCATTTAGATGTGCCTCCTTTGTTTTCTATCACTTTTAAACCGAGCCTGTCTGCAGCAACAGACCCCGTTTCAGTGCCGTTCATCTGATCTCGATCATGACAGGCTTGCGGCTGGGAAGTTTCAGTTCCAGCGTAAGCTCATGGTTCGCCATCTCTGCCAGAATCTCGCATTCCGGCGCATGATCGGGATCGAAATCAGTATACTTGCGGACTGTTCCCTGTCCGCAGATGTCAGGGTTCAGGCGCAGGGTAATATGTTGCGCCTTGATGCTCGTATTCGTCAGGAAGACCGCGTACCCGGGATGGTCGGAGCAGCCGCTTCGCCAGGCACTCGCACGGACGGCGGGAAGCCGGATCGTACCGGTGAACTTCTCAATATCGCCGGAGCCATGGTTGTAATGCCAGTAGTACTTATCCTCCTGCACGCATTCAGTCTCCGGGGGTGCTTCCATGGTCCCGTACGCAAGATACGGGTTACCTATGCCCGTGCGCAGCGCAGCAAACTGCCGCAAATACCGGGCACGTCCGTGTGAATACTCATAGCCGAATTCGCCAAACGGCCAGTAGTGTTCCTCTGCTTTGGTCTCTTTGCCGTCGATTGCTTCCATGGGGCTGTACTCATGATTGATCTCATACAGTCCGCCCCACTGGTAGATCTTGGCTACAATGTCGTAGAACAGATCGCCTGTCTCTTCGACCAGCTTTCCCCAGCCGTCCATACGCACCGCGCCATACTCATGATAGACCGCTGCGAACAACGGGATAAGCTCCGCCTGCCCGGCGTCGATCTGCTTCTTGTACGGCCACATTTCCAGTGAGGATGCCGGCTGTGCACCGGCACGGGACTGATAGAAGTCCAGCTGCGGCAGGAAGACCTCATTGATCATTTCCGTGCCGACAGGGAAGTAATCTTCACCGCGCTTTTCGGCGCAGGCTTTTTTCGTTTCATCGTACAGACGCTGGTATGCTTCCGTGATCTCATGCCCGCCGCCCTTCGGATGCGTATGATCCTCGGCCAGGCAGAAATGCAGAAGGTTGTTTGCGGAGATGTCATAATACATGGCATCCGCGCCGGACTCGTCTGTTATTCGGACATCACGCTCCACGTGCAAGTCATGCGTGTACTTTTCGCACGGACAGAGCATATTGAAACGATACGCATCGCAGGAATAAGTATACGGTGTTGGC
>JAFYDF010000026.1 GCA_017544935.1 Clostridia bacterium | reverse complement strand
GACAGTCCCTTTAGCTTGGCTAAACGAATATATTCCTTGTTCAGCTCATCCACCATGTAGCGACGCATCCACAGCATGTAACTAGCCGTACTGCCCATGCTTAAGCACAGGATAGGCAGCAGTGTGGAATAATTGAATTTAACCTGCTGTCCGAACATCATGAACTTCCATACTTTGCGCGCCGAATACTGTGAGGGCAATCCCAGCACCTTTGCGCCAAAGATCATGATCAGCGAATAAGAGACCAGGTGCGGGACTGCATTGACAAAGATCGTATAGGCAGTACCGATACCATCAAACAGACCATCTTTAAAGCGTGCCTGCAGGATGCCGAGTGTAACACCAAGAATCAGTGAAATAAAAAGCGAGATCAATCCCAGCTGCATGGAAATACCAAACTTGCTTCCGATCACTGTTGTTACAGGCTTGCCTGTCTGTATACGTCTGGATATGCCCAAATCGCCTTTCGTAATCAGGTTTTTCCAGAAGCGGAACAGCTGCACGAAGGGGTTGTCCAGCAAGCCGGCCGCCTGAAGGCGATCATGCCTCTGTTGATCAGTCAGCTTCATCAATTCATCTTCGGTGAAGAAGTAGTCTGTCGGCATCAAGCGCATCAACAGGAAAACCACTGATACAATCAGGAAGATCGTCAGCAGAGACTGCAGCAGCCGTTTGACTATATATTTGCTCATCTGTTCATCCCCTTTGCTTACATTTTGTTGCCGGGGGGCGGCATCGCTTACATCGGTATCGCCCTCCGGCAACCGCCGGATAAATGGAGAGGGGCGCCCTCCGCAGGGAGGGCGCCCTTCCTGACAGATTGAATTACTTCAGAAACTCGGCGTATTCGTCAGCAGTGTAGATCTGGTCGTTGGTCTCCCAGTTTACATAACGGGTGGACTGCACGCCATACAGAGAGTAGATCTTGCTGCTGTCATTGACACAGGTCAGCTGCCAAGTCTTGTTGTAGTAGGTCGGGAAGGCAAGTACGTGCTCAATCATGTACGCTTCAGCTTTGGCCAGCGCATCGTAGCGAGCATCGATATCACTCGTAATTGCATGGGCTTCGTTAGTCAGGCGAGTAAACTCTTCATATTCCGCCCGCAGCTCAGGATCAGTGATATCATTCGCATTGGTGTAGCTGACAGCATAGAAAGCATTATCATCATTGATGATTTCCTGGCCAATGAAGTTGATCGGGTCAGCATAGTCGGCACCCCAGCCGCTGGAAGCCAGAGAATGCAGTCTCGGATTGCGGACTTCCTGAGTGAAGTTGCTGACATAGGTCTTCGTCACAAAGTTAATGTAGTCAGTGCCCAGGCAGTCAGCAAAGATCTGAGCCAGCACGTCTGCTGTATCCTTGGCCACTTGGCTGGAACCGGAAATATACCAGTCCATCTCAACGGGGAAGGTGACGCCCTTCGCGGTCAGTTCTTCGATTGCCTTCGCCTTATAGGCAGCCGCTTTCTCGGCATCATAACGGATATAAGTGCTCAAGTCACTCATGTCAATATTCAGGTTGTCGAGAACCAGCTGCGTATACTCAGTGCCATCACTCTTCGCTACCAGGTTGCGAGCCGTATATGCATAGTTCTGCAGAGAAAGCGGATCCAGGCTGTTAGTACGTGCCAGATAATTTGTCAGATCCAAGCCATAGTACATGGACAAGCGGAAGTTCTCGTTAGCGATGGCGGTATTCCAATTTACATCAGGCGTACCATCTTCCTTGTTCTTTGCGTAATTCCACTTCCAGTTGTAGCTGTACTTGGTCTGACGAGTGGGAACCATATATGCATTCCACTCGTTGCTGGGATTAGAGATAGTAGCGATCTCGGATTCAGTCAGTTCAACATAATCCAGCTCGCCGGCGGTGAACATCGTGAAAGCAACATTCAGGTCATCAACCATCTTGATCGTTACGGTATCAAACAGCTTTGCGCTAGTATCATAGTACAGCGGGTTCTTGGTCAGGATCTTTTCATTGCCCTGTGCATAGTAAGTGATGGTGTAAGGGCCGTTGTACCAGATTGTGGTATTGTCCGCGCCGAAGTAACCATCTACACCGATTTCCTCAATCAGTTTAGCACTGATAGGAGCCAGGCAGTTGTAGCAGGCCAGGGTCGGGAACCACGGAGTGGCATCAATGCAGGTGAAGGTGATCTTGTTGCCATCTACCACACATCCTACCATCTCGTAGAACTTATCCAGGAGCAGGGCTTTGCCTTCATCTTCGGGCAGTGCCTTGGTGTACTCATAGTACTCGCCAGCGCCCTTGATCATCTGGATAGGCATCGAGGTGTTCGCCGCAGCGTTCTTATGATAGTTCAGAACCCATTCAAGGCCGGTCGCAAAGTCTTCAGCAATCACATCAGCCTTATAGTTGCCTTCATAATCGACCCACTTTACGTCATCGCGCAGGACAAATGTCCAGGACACACTGCCGTCTTCGGTATACCACTCAGTGGCGACAGCTGGCGCCAGGCCGCCGTTAGGCGTGTTGGTCAACAGATGGTCATAAGCATTGCTCAGCACGTTCAGATCCAGTGCCTTCTGAGAATACTGATAGCAGAATGTTTCCATCTCATTGACGACTGTCTGGTAGTCACGGAAATCCTTGATCTCATCAGCGGAAGCCATCACGGTCCAGCTGGTCAGCACAAGTACCAGTACCAGAATCATGGATAAATACTTCTTCATAGGTTTTCCTCCCCTACATTTTTTCGTCGATCTGACGTTATATGCAGAATTATACGCATGCATCTTCTACCCGTCAAGCCAAAATACAATCCAAATACAAAAAAGTTGCATATTCTTTTTATACACTCCCTGTATAAAGGGCGTTTTTGAAATTTTCTAGTTTCAAAAATCCATTTTGGCTCTTGCGGTTCGCATTTGTGGCGTGTATAGTTATATTGGAGGTGTATTAACATGAAAAAACTGCGTGAAAAATGGCGGAACGCTCTCCTGCGTCCCGCCATATATGCGTTCTCTGTACGTTTTCTTGCCGCTTTAGCCGTCATCCTGGTTGTCAATTATTTAGTTGGAAAGAACACGCCGCGTTTTCTTGGACTTTCTTTTCTGCTGCTGGCACTGCTGTTTGTCGCACTAGCCTGGATCGCTTACCTGCGCATGGACGGGGTGACCTTACCCAAGCCGCTCATGACCCGTGTCAATCTACGCAAGAAGCCCAAGCGTCAGTATGGGGATATGATTGACTATATCGATGAAAAGCCAGGCCCCACGTTTGAAGAACTGGAGGATCAGGAAAAAGATCTCTGTCTGTTGTTGGCAGATGCAGCTTGCTGCGTGATCTATCTGGTTCTCAGCTTTTTCTTCTGACCTGATCTTTCACATATAGGTTCTTTTTCAGGAATGAAAGAATCTCATCACGGATCGGTTGCTGATAGAACCGGTAATCGGCATGGTCTGCGCCCTGTACGCGAATAAAATCTGCTTCGATCCCTGCCTCTGTCAGCGCTGCATACAGACGTTCGCTGTGCACAATAGGCACAATGCTGTCGCATGTACCATGCATCATCAGGAACGGCGGTGCTTCAGGAGTTATATATGTCCGCGGATCCATCGCTGCAGCACGCTCAGGATGTTTGCGTATCTCCGCTACTCCTCCTTCAATGCTCTGCGGTTCCAGTTTTCCACGCAGCAGCGCCTGCGGTGTTCTGTCATATGAATCCAATTCCCCACGTCCTTCGAAGTCCGCCATATCCACACAGGGATAATAGCATACAGCAGCCTGTACGCCGTCCGACTGGTCGGCGTATTCTTTACTTTCAAACTGTGCAAGCTCTCCGGTCAGTGCCGTCAGTGCGGCCAGATGCCCGCCGGCGCTCTCCCCCATCACCGCCATGTGTTTCGGATCGATACCCAGCATATCCGCATGCGCACGCAGCCAGCGGATAGCCAGTTTGATATCCTTGAGCGGTTCCGGGAAGAACCAGGTGGGCGTCAGCGAATAATCAACGCTCGCTACCACAAAGCCTGCCTTTACAAGCCATGTCAGTTCAGGCAGCCAGACATTATGATCGACTTCTGTCCATCCACCACCACAAACCCATACCACGCACGGACGCGGCTGCATAGGCGGATCATATGAGAAATGGCAGCGCGGACGCAATACGGTAAGCTTTCTCGATTCCAGGCTGCCATGACACCAGTAAGGCTTCTGCGTATACACATAATCGGTCGTCTGCAGTACAAGCGGTTCTTTCACGAGGATATCCATCGTTTTTTCCATATACCTCACCCCTTTGATTATATATAAATACCTTTTTTATAACTATATGCCTTCACCGGCCATTCGTCAATTGTAAAAACGAGCGATAATTGTTGCATATGTCTTACGTAATATTTGCGAATCTGTATTATTTGCGGTATACTGAACACGATCATTCGACTTTAAGGAGCCTTACAAATGCAGCAAGAACAGGTTCGTTCCATCGTATATGCACTTCAACAGAATGTGCGCCGTGTCATCGTCGGCAAAGAAGACGCTATCGAACTGGCGCTCATTGCCCTGTTGGCCAAAGGCCATGTTTTGATCGAGGATGTGCCGGGCGTAGGCAAGACTACTTTGGTCGCCGCACTGGCACGTTCGCTCTCCTGCTCATTTAGGCGCATTCAGTTTACTCCGGATGTTATGCCCAGTGATATCACAGGCTTTACCATGCCATCGCTGCAGACGGGCCAAATGGAGTTCAAGCCCGGTGCCGTCATGAGCCAGATCGTTCTGGCAGACGAAATCAACCGCACGTCACCGCGTACACAGTCCAGCCTTCTGGAAGTCATGGAAGAAGGACAGGTCACTGTAGATGGCATCACGCATCCGCTGCCCCGGCCATTCATGGTGCTGGCCACGCAGAATCCTGTCGACTTTGTCGGTACCTATCCGCTGCCCGAAGCGCAGATGGACCGTTTTTTTCTACGCATCCGTATTGGCTATCCCTCCGTTGAGGAGGAAATGGACGTACTTGCCAGGTATTCTGGCACTGTTTCTCCGCTTTCTACGTTGCAGAGTATTTGTACCGCTCAGGATGTGGTCGCCATGCAGGAACAGGTTGGAACGATCTACTGCAGCCGTGAAGCCCTCGCCTATGTAGCCAAGCTGACCGCTTTGACCCGTGAACATCCACAGCTTGCGCTTGGTGCCTCACCGCGTGCTGGTATTGCCCTTGTCCGCGCTGCTCAGGCATGTGCCGTACTGAGCGGACGGGATTATGTGCTTCCCGATGATATCCGCCGTATGGCGATTCCCGTACTGGCACACAGGCTCATCCTGACACCCGAAGCACGTGTCCGCCGGCAGAACGTTGAACAGTTATTGTCTGCCTTGATTGCTACTACGCCCGTTCCGGGCAGTCGCACATGACAGCGCGCGGACGCGCGTTGGCGATATTTATTCTTGGCGCGCTCTATGCGGGTCTTTCCTTTGGTGCGCGCATCTGCTATATAGCAGCGATTTTTTCTGCTCTCGCATTGTTCTATTCTATCCTTACAGTATTCATTGTCCGCCGCAGCATCATTTCTGAATTGACACTGTCTTCGCAGCAAACACCACGCGGAGAAGCTGTCTCTCTATCCGTTCATTTGACCTGCCGCTGCCTGTTACCGGTCTCGCCGCTGCGTGTTTTTGTTCAGACAGATGAGCGGCTCATCGAATATCCTGTAACACTTGAAAAACAAACTGCCATACTTAGCGCAGATCTTCCTGCACGTCATGTAGGAATGCCTGCAGTTGGTGTGCGTCTGATTCTTTTTACAGACATTCTTGGTTTAATACGGGGAAAGGCAAATACGGAAGAGGCACTGCTGCCACTCACCGTACTGCCACGCAGCTTTGCCACAGATCCGCTGCGCTTTCTGTCCGAGAGCGAAGGTGGCATGCAGCAGAACCGCGCTGTTGAAGATCTTTCAAGCCCGGAAGATATCCGCGTTTACCGACAGGGTGACCCGCTCAAGCGTGTTCACTGGAAGCTCAGTGCGCGCAAGCGAGAACTCCTGGTACGCAAATTTGAGACACCGGCACCGCCTGATACGCTGATCCTCATGAATCCATCAGCGGTACAGTTTTCTTCGTCAGCAGAATCATCCGTGGCTTCACTCCGCGATGCACTGTGCGAAACAGCGCTCAGTATAGCTGAAATGCAGCTTAAGTCAGGCGACCCTGTGATCTTGCCACTTTACGGAGAAGTCAATGATGAGTTCTCATCTACTTCTGCAGCAGATACAATTCATCTGGCTGAACAGCTTGCACTGATATCATTCAACAGCACGGCTGATTTTTCTGACCTGCTGGCGCTGGAACTACGCCGCATGCGCCGCACTGGCGCAACAGCTGTTATAACAGCACAGCTGACTGCTGAGATCGTTGAGGCGGTATGCCAGATGCGGCGTGCGGGGCCTTCCGTACGCCTGTGCCTTGTCACTATGAACCCAGACGCTCCTCAGGATCGTCCCTATGTTGCACGTCTGCAGCAGCATTCAGTGGAGGTGTGTTATGTCCAGCCTGCATGACCATCTGCGCTGCGCCTTGTTGCGTGCACTGATTGCGCTCCTTCTGGCTGCTGGAATCGGCTTGCCCGTCCTTGTCGGCATTGGGCAGGGTTTTCTCCTGCTGCGGTTTTTGCTGATCATTACTGTCATAATTCTCGTGTGTGCTATGCTGAGCCTACGCCGCAAGCTGTTTGGCATTGCACTTGTTATTGCCGTCCTCGTCTCGGGCACATTATATGCCCTTCAACGCACAGGGCCGGTCGCAGATGCCATTCTCCTGTTCCAGGACATCATTTTGTCTATACAGGGACAACCCATTGTGCTCTCGCTGCATGGAGACATTGCTGCACGCTTCATTGCCTGTGCCGCAGGTCTTTTCGCCTGGCTGCTTACCTCTCCCGAAAATGGTGTACTGCCGGCATTCATGACGTCCGTCTGTGTTTTTTATGCAGTCTGGCTGAGCGGGATGCAGAAGGGTGCGCCGTACCTGCTCCCTGCGTTTCCTGCTCTCATGATGCTGTATGCGTTTACGCATCATTATGAATCATCGTCGATTGAGGATCCACGCCAGGCACGTCTGCCTCTCTTTCTCCTGCCCGTTACTGCATTTCTGTTAGCTATCTCCATGGTTATTGCACCGCCGGAAGGTACGCAATCACCGACGCTCGCCCAGTTTAATGAGAATCTACGTGACCGTATAGAAGCGCGCTTTTTCTTTACTCAGGAGCGGGCCCGTTATACGCTGGCAGCAGATGGATGGATGCCACAGGGCGAGCACCGTCTTGGCGGCAAGCCTGATCCTCTCAATTATCCGCTGTTAGAAGTAGAAACACATGAAACCGTCTATCTTCGCGGTGCGATTCTCGACACATACTCAGGTGCTGCCTGGTATGATTCGATCAGTGCCCAGCGCTATTACTGGAATTCAATGCCGCAGCGCGAGCGCCGCAATTCGCTTTTCCAGACGACTTATCCTCTGAGTGGGACACTGTCTGAAAAAGAAGTGACTGTGCATTTTCTTGCTCCGGGTGCCAGCACGCTTTTCGTACCCCAGCGTCTGCGCGAACTGAAAGTGGCTGAAAACATTCTTCCGTATTTCAATGCAGCCAGCGAGGTCTTTATTACCCGCAATGCTGTCGTCGGCGACAGCTATGCTGTCCGCTACGTTTCTGCCAATGCAACAGATACCGGAATGGCAACTCTGGCCGCGCAGAATGCTTTGGTAAATGATCCGGCTCTGGCACAAGCCACAGAGCAATATTTGGCCCTTCCATCGCACATTCAGCAGGAAGTCTTTGATCTTGCTGCCGAAGCGACCGCAGGCTGCACTACTCCATGGGAAAAAGCAGTCGCCCTACGGAACTATCTGCAAATAAATTACACATATACGCTGAACGTTCAGACTCCGCCGCAGGATGTCGATTTCGTAGCCTGGTTCCTGCTTGCTGAAAAGCAGGGATACTGTACATACTTCGCGAGTGCCATGACGGTTCTATGTCGTGCGGTCGGGCTTCCAGCACGTTATGTGGAAGGTTATCTTGTACGTCCGGAAGCCGGAGGCGTAACAACCGTTCGCGGTGAAAACGCTCATGCCTGGACAGAAGTCTACCTGAACGGTCTGGGCTGGATCACCTTTGACGCCACGCCCGGACACGGAGAAAGTGACAGGAGTGGCAGCATACCGCCGTCTGACGGTGCAACGCCGACACCGCCGCCGCCTGAGGATATGCCCAGTGAGGAGCCGCAATCCACCCCTTCTCCCCAGCCTTCTGACGAGCCTTCGCCGGAGGATGAGGCAACACCTACTCCACCGCCGGAACCTGATCAGCAGGAGGATCCACCCCCGCCGTCTGAAAATCAGAAAAAGCCGTCTTTCGCTTGGCTCTGGCTGCTTCTGCTCGCTCTGCTCTGCCTGCTGGCAGCGCGTATCCATGCCACAGCACCATTGCGCCGTGCAACTAAGGCGAAGCGTGATCACGCACTGCTTATTCTTTGGAATGCAATTCTCGAAGACACTGCAGCCCTAAAGCTTCCTATGCACGAAGAAGAAACACCACTGTCCTATGCTGCCCGTGCTGAAGCGGAGATGGGTCTGCATCTGCATGATATTGCAGCAGCTGTCAGCGCGCTGCGCTATGGACGGCATCTGCCGGATGATCGCGCGCTTGCTGCTTCCCGGGCTACTTTATCAGTTCTTGACGAACAGCTCTCCGGATTCAAGAAACTGATTCTAGCCCTTCGGCGCGCATTTACTTTCAAAAAGATTATCTGAGTCTGAACGAAACAGATTATTTCTGTCCATTCTATGGATTGTAGCATTTTTAAGGAAGGCTCACATTCATAGATTCCATTTCGTATGCAATTGCAGTTTTACTTTCTCCCTCTTCAATTCTACGCTCAGCTTTGTTTTATACAATTGATATGCTCCCTTCATAGAACAGTTCCTCACTGTCGCCTATGAAGGGAGCATATCAATTACTTCCCTGCGGTTTTCTTTTCATAACGAACATTCACGCTTATGCCGGGTACACTTTGGCCATTTGCCGTAAAAGACAGCTGTTCCCCGCTTATTGATAGGGTTCCTGTACTGCCTTTGACTGTACCGTTCTTTAGTAGAAGCTGTACGATCTTTGCATTCAAGGCAGGACCGCCACCGCGTGTCAAGCCGTCCTTCCAGAGTGTAAACTTGCAGCCCTCTTTCCATCCGGAGCATCCAAACGCTTTTGCGGTCTCCTGCACCGGTTTCCCGCACAGCGGACAGACTGCATCCGTCAGCGGTTTAACACCCGAATGCGAAGCACTTTTGCTCCCACGCCGCTGTTCTTCCGGGAAATCCGCCTTGGGTGCCCCGTCGCGGGCAAACTCCACCAAGAATGCGCTCATGCGGCGAATACCCTGCATAAAACGGTCTGTATCCCCTTGGTTCTTTGCGATCTCGTCCAGCGCTTTTTCCCAGCGTCCGGTCATTTCGGGTGAAGCAATCTCATCTGGCACTACGTCAATCAGCCGCACGCCTTTGTCCGTTGCGTTGATCGTACGCCCGCGCCGGGCGGCGTAGCCTACCTGCAGCAGCCGTTCGATAATAGCTGCACGGGTCGCTGGCGTACCAAGGCCTGCACCTTTCATTGACTCACGCAGTTCTTCATCCTCAATCTCTCTGCCGGCATGCTCCATAGCCGCTAGCAAGCTCGCATCGGTATGTGGAGCAGGCGGTTTTGTCGCGCACTGCTGAACCGATGTTTTTTTGACTGTGCGATCCTCACCCGCCTGCAGTGCCGGCAGCTGAGCAATATCTTCCTCGTCCTCATCGGATTTCTTTTTGCCGCGGCCCTTCTTGGGCTGTTCTTCCGGCTGCTGCTGATAGAGAGCCTTCCAGCCCTCCTGCTTTACGGCGCGGCCGGTGCTGCGGAACGCTTCCCCTTCACAGTCCGTGATCACACGTACTGCGTCATATTCGTAAGCAGGATAAAAAGCTGCGAGCATGCGGCGCGCGACGAGATCATACAGGCTACGCTCATCCTGCGGCAGCTTGCTCAAGTCTGCCGTTTTAGGTGTCGGCAGCAATGCGTGATGGTCACTCACCTTAGCGTTGTCAAAAATGCGCTTGGACACATACAGCTTGCCGTCTTCCTTGCGCGCCATACCTGCTTCCATGCTGCGGTAAGGCTCTGGGAGCACCTTCAGTGTCTGGTACAGCTTAGGCAGCATGTCCATTGGCAAATAGCGGCTATCGGTACGCGGATATGTCAGGAGCTTCCATTTTTCATATAATGACTGCGCGATCTTCAGTGTTTTCTCTGCTGTAAAGCCGAGCATACGGTTCGCGTCACGCTGCAGGCTGGTCAGATCATACAGCTGAGGTGGAAGTTCACGCTTCTCCTCGCTCGTGACTGAGCGTACGCGTGCCGGTTTTCCCTTGACTTTGGACGCAAGTTCCTCCGCGCGTTCTTTTGAAGAAATTCGCTGAGCTGTCTTATCCTCGGCCTTCTCGTCGAACCACAGGCCTGTGTAATCCCCGAAATCCGCTGTCAAAGTATAATACTCGACAGGCTTGAAATCTTCAATCTCCTTGCGGCGTTTGACCAGGATATTGAGGGTGGGAGTCTGCACACGTCCGATTGACAGTAACGCATTATAGCGCAGTGTGAACGCGCGGCTGGCGTTCATGCCTACCAGCCAGTCCGCCTCAGAACGGCATACCGCGCTTTTGCGCAGGCCTTCATACTCAATATCCGGCTTCAGCTGATCAAAGCCTTCGCGGATGGCTTCATCGGTCATGGATGAAATCCATAGCCGGTCCACTGGTTTCTGGCACTTCGCCTGTGTATAAATGTAATAGAATATCAGTTCGCCTTCACGCCCGGCATCTGTTGCACAGATCACACGCTCTGTGTCCTTATCATTAATCAGCTTCTTGACTACTGTGAACTGCTTGCGCGTTTTCGCAATGATCTTAGTGGGAAGTTCATCAGGCAGCATAGGCAGGTCGTCCATGCGCCATTTTTTGTATTTCTCATCGATCTCATCCGGCTCGCAGAGTGTGACCAGGTGTCCCAGGGCCCAGGTAACAGTATACTTGTCGCCTCTGATGCAGCCTTCGCCACTCTGACTGCAGCCCAGTACATGCGCAATGTCACGCCCTACACTGGGCTTTTCAGCTACGATTACGATCATTGATTACTCTCCTGTTTTCAAAGAAAACTCAATCTCGCTTAGATTTTCCGTCAGTTGGTGTACATTCCCGGTTTCATGAAAGCCGTATTTTTCATACAGATTTCTCGCTCTGTCATTATTATCCAAAATCCATAAAGTAGGTATTTCCATGCAGCAACTTACCGCCCAGTCAAGCAGGTGCGTACCATAACCTCTGTGCTGGTATTCCGGCAGCACATAAAGATCCTCGATCAAGCTTCCAGTGACCGATACGACAGCCACAGGCATATCGTCCCGAAGCATATACACTGTTGTCCCCTGCTGCATTTTTGCTAGCAGATATCCCTTCTGACGTTCAGGAGTATGCGCTCTGACGAATTCCTCTGTACAAAAAGCACGATGAGATTCCTGCCATGACATAGAATGGATCCATGCGGCATCATCTATATTCTGCAAATTAACTGTTTCTATGATCATATTCAGCCCAGTGCTTTTAACTTCTGTGCCTGGTCTTCCACCGTCAATGCGTCTATGATCTCATCCAGGTCCCCGTCCACGATGGCATCAATCTTATACAGTGTCAACCCAATGCGGTGGTCTGTCACACGCCCCTGAGGAAAGTTATACGTCCGGATGCGCTCGTTGCGTTCGCCTGTTCCTACTTGTGCGCGACGGTTTGCGGCATATTCGCTGTCCGCCTGGCTGCGGTACAGATCATACAAGCGGCTGGCCAGCACCTTCATGGCCTTATCTTTGTTTTTAAGCTGGCTCTTTTCATCCTGGCAGGTGACTACAAGGCCTGTTGGCAGATGCGTGATGCGCACGGCGCTGTCAGTACGGTTGATATACTGTCCTCCATGGCCGCTGGCACGGTATGTATCGATCCTGATGTCTTCCTGCTTGATTTCGACTTCCACCGTTTCGGCTTCGGGCAGTACGGCCACTGTCGCAGTAGACGTATGGATACGCCCGCCTGCTTCCGTCACGGGCACACGCTGGATGCGGTGCACGCCGCTTTCAAACTTGAGGCGGCTGTACGCGCCGCGGCCATTAATCGTCACGACCGCTTCCTTGACGCCGCCCAGCTCGGTCTCATTCACGTCAGTCAGCGAAACTGACCATCCCCGGCGCTCTGCATAACGAGTATACATGCGCAAAAGCAGTGCAGCAAACAGGCTGGCCTCATCCCCGCCTGCTCCGCCTCGCACTTCCAGGACCACGCTGCGGTCATCGTCCGGATCATGCGGAAGCAGATAAGGAATCAGTCGTTCCGCTTCCTCCTTTTCACGCTCGCTGAGCGTCCTGACTTCCATGCGTGCCAGTTCACCCATGTCCGGGTCATCCGCCAGCTCCTGAGCTTCCTCGAGCTGCCGGCAGAGCGTCTGATATGCCTGCCAAGCCGATACAGCCGGCTGCAGCTGCGTCTGTTCGCGCAGCAGGGCCTGCCAGCGCGGCAGATCAGCCATTATGTCCGGCTGAGCCACTGCTTCGGTGAGCTCTTCCAGACGATTCTGCATCCATTCAAATTTTTCGGTATATTTAGCTTCCATCAGTCGTCGTTCATCTTCAGTACTTTCATGAATGCCTCGCTGGGCACTTCGACCGTACCGAACTGCCGCATGCGTTTTTTACCCTCTTTCTGCTTCTCGAGCAGCTTCTTCTTACGGGTAATATCACCACCATAGCACTTAGCCAGCACGTCTTTGCGGACCGCTTTGACCGTTTCACGGGCAATGACCTTGCCGCCGATAGCTGCCTGGATCGGGATATCGAACTGCTGGCGCGGTATGACTTCACAGAGTTTCTCCGCTATACTCCGCCCCCGGGCATATGCGCGGTCGCGATGTACGATCATGGTAAACGCGTCACAGATGTCGCCGTTAAGCAAAAAGTCAAGCTTGACCAGATCACTGGTTTCATAATCCTTAAGCTCGTAATCCATGCTTGCATAGCCGCGGCTCCGGCTCTTCAAGGCATCAAAGAAATCAAATATGACCTCATTGAGCGGTACGTCATATGTCAGCTTGACGCGTCCGCCCTCATACTGCATATCCTTGAACACACCGCGCTTTTCCTGGCATAGGTCCATAAGCGTTCCCACATAATCCTGCGGCGTATAAATAGTCACCAAGACATACGGTTCTTTCATTTCCGCAATCTCCGTTACCGGCGGCAGGTTCGCAGGATTATCGATCATTATTGTGGTGCCATTCGTCTTGGTCACTTCATAGATAACACTTGGTGCAGTGGTCACCAGGTCCAGATCGAATTCCCTTTCCAGACGCATCTGGATGATTTCCATGTGCAGAAGGCCCAGGAATCCGCAGCGGAAACCGTAGCCCAGCGCAACGCTGGTTTCCGGCTCATACGAAAGCGAAGCATCATTCATGCGCAGTTTTTCAAGAGCGTCCTTTAAGTTCTCATAGTCTGCACCATCCGCGGGATAGATACCGCAGTAGACCATGGGCGTCACATTCCGGTATCCGGGGAGCGCCTCATCGGCAGGCTTTGCAGCATCAGTTACGGTATCGCCTACACGCGTATCGCGCAGGTCCTTGATGCTGGCAGCAATATATCCCACTTCGCCCGCCAGCAGTTCCTGCGCAGGCTCGCAGTTGGGCGTCAGGTAGCCTGTTTCCACAACATCGAACTCGGCACCGGTCTGCATCATACGCATGCGCATTCCAGGATAAATGCGGCCTTCCATCACGCGCACATAGCAGATCGCACCGCGGTAGTTGTCATACTTTGCGTCAAACACCAATGCCTTGAGCGGTTTGTTCTCATCGCCTTCCGGCGGCGGCATCTGCGTCACCACGGCTTCCAGCACATCTTCAATGCCTATACCCTGTTTGGCGCTTGTCAGCGGGGCGTTCTCGGCATCCAGGCCGATCACTTCCTCGATCTCGTGCCGCACTTCTTCCGGTTGTGCGGAAGGCAGGTCGATCTTATTGATCACCGGCACAGTCTCCAGATTGTGCTCCAGTGCCATATACACATTCGCCAATGTCTGTGCTTCAATGCCCTGCGTAGCATCCACCACGAGCAGTGCACCTTCGCAGGCTGCGAGTGCGCGGCTGACCTCATACGTAAAGTCGACATGACCTGGTGTATCGATCAGGTTCAGCTCGTATGTTTCCCCGTCTCGCGCCGTATAATGCATGCGTACGGCTTTGCTTTTGATGGTGATGCCACGCTCGCGTTCAAGTTCCATCGAGTCGAGGATCTGCTCCACCATTTCGCGCTTTTCAAATACACCGGTCATCTCCAGAATACGGTCTGCCAGTGTGGATTTGCCATGATCGATATGCGCGATGATACAGAAATTGCGGATATGGGAAAGGCGGTCGTTTGCCATCAGGCGTCCTCCTTGCCGGCGGAACTGCGGAATACCCAGTTACGCTGAATACGATAATTGAAAATGTACAGGCCCACGTCGATCACGACTTTGAGCAAAATATGCAGTACATTTGAATGCACGAACGTATCGAAAAACCCGAATAAGACAGTCGTTGCCACAAGGCAAGCTGCAGCTAGGATAATATAGCGTTTCACCGCGCCGCGACTTTCCTTGATCCTGAATGCGTAATTCTTGTTCAGCAGGAAATTGACCGGCGCTGAGCACAAACGCGCGATTGGTGCCGCAACTAGTGCGCGGAACGCAAAGCGGATGCCCAGGACCGTTATTGTAGTTTCCGCATATGAGCCGCGGAAAATGAAGAACATGATCAGGCTCAGGATCGCATAATCTACCAAAAACGAGAGGATGCTCGCAGCGCTGTAACGGAAGAAGGAACCCAGCAGCAGTTTATAAATACGCCAGCTGTCCCGAAGAGGATGAAAGTGTGAAGACTTGTTCTCTTCCAGGTAAATGGTCTCGATCGGTATGATCTGGAATGCGATCTTGTTCGTTGCGCAGTAGATCAGCATGTTCATCTCATACTCAAAACGATCTCCTGTCACTGCCAGTAGGTCATCAAAGCATGCGCGCTCCACTGCTCGCAGTCCGGTCTGCGTATCGGGCAGCCAATGCCCATACAGAACTGCAAATACAGAGCTCGTTACGCGATTGCCAAAGCTCGAGCGTGCGGGAATATTCTTGTTATTCCGTGAAAAATCACGTGAACCCAGCAACAGCTCCCGACGTCCCTTTTCCAGGCGCTCAGCCAGTTTCAGGGTGTCCGGTGCAGTATGCTGGCCATCGGCATCTGCCGTAATCACACCGTCAAGCGTTGTATGATCACGGATATATTCGATGCCGGTGCGCAAGGCCTGGCCCTTTCCGCGGTTGACTTCATGCTTCAGGACATGGCAGCGTTCCTTGGCTGCAATAGAATCGAAGATCGGATCATATTCTTTTGAAGACCCGTCGTTGACAATCAGGATCAGTCCGAAACCCGCGTCAATCAGTGAATCGACATATTTCGGCAGACGCTCATCGGGCTCGAGCGACGGTATCAATACGCACAGTTGATTTGCCTGCATAGGCCCTCCTCAGGTGTTACAAATAGATGGCGTACACTTCGCCTTATATATCATATCATTTTCCAAGCGTTTTCACAAGCAAAATCCGCATGTAAAGAGCCTTCTCAGCAATACAATATAGCATGTAAATCCATATTGCCGATGCTTGCCATTTCTGATACTGTTTGCTATAATGGGATGAAATCTTATTTCTTATTTTTATGTCCGTAAGGAGTAAAAGCATGGCTGATCAATTTGATCCCAATATCCCTCAGGAACAGTCTTCCGTCCCCTATGTGCGCCATCGCCGTTCCGACCGTCACAGGAGTGAACAGCCCGCTGCGACTGTGCCTGCTGAACCAGCACAGGAAACGCGCCGCTTTTCACCGGTGAACGAAAAAGTCACGGAAGCATCGGCGCCTGAAGAAACAAAACAGATTCCCCGCACCGATGACAGTGCGACAGTTTATCGTGCACCGATCGTTTATGAAGCTGAGGATCCCGCACCGCGTTCCTACGGAAAAGAACGCCGCGCCAGCAATATCGAGGAGAACGCCGGCGGCCTCGCCGACGATCAGCTGTACCCCGATGAAACCTATGAAGACGATGATGAGCCCCGCAGCCGCGGCTGGCTGACCGCACTCATCTGCATCGTGCTGGTTATTGCGTTGTTTGCAGCCGGAATGTATTTCCTGCCTTCGCTCGTTGCGCGTCCGCGTGACGGCGGCGGTTTCTCAGGCGCTCTGTATGACCTCCGTGACAAGCTTTCTTCCACGCTGGGCATTAAGGAAGAACAGGCGGAGATCCATCTGTTCCAGACCGCCAGCACCAGTCTGACTGTAGGCAGCACCGCACAGTTCAATATAACAACTACCAAGTCAGTCCAGAACGTCATGCTGACTGATGAGAACGGCACAGCACTGCCAGGCGCTGTCCAGCGCAAGGATGATGCAGGAACTACCTGGGTAGTATCTGTCCGCTTTGAGGACGTTTTTGTCGGCGATGTATATGCTGCACTGCAGGAAAAGAATGGTTGGCGGCGTACCGACAGCAAGCTTACCATGCTCGTAACCGCACCGACACCGACACCGACGCCTGCACCGACACCAACTCCCACACCCGTCCCGACCTCCGTCCCGACGAACGTACCGGTGACCAATGTACCCGCTACAACCGTCCCGACCGCAACTGTCGTTTCCGGGTTTGTCGTACCGAGTGCACAGCCTGTAACTCCCACCGTGGTGCCGACAGAAGTACCCACTGCAGTACCGACTGCAACTCCTACTCCGACTCCTACCCCGACACCCACGCCTACCCCGACACCCACGCCTACCCCCACTCCTACACCTACCCCGACACCCACGCCTGTACCTACCAACACGCCTATGCCGCAGCTGGCCGTCTCCGGCAGTACTTCTGCCGATCCCAAGCTCCTGGGGCTGACGCAGACCGTATATCAGAACGGCAAGAAAGTCACATCGCTTGCACGCAAGGCCGCCATCAATATGCCGGCGCCCGAGCAGTACTCTCTGTATAATGGCATCACCGCATTCCGCGGCGACAGCTTCCGTCAGAATGCTGCTTTCGGCACTGTGGACGTACAGGAAGAATCCATGTCCGTCGCATGGAAGTACCAGCTGGGTAGTCTGCGAACCGCGGACAGCGGCACGCTCTACGGCGTCGGTTGGACCGGCCAGCCTGCCATCATCAAACTGATGACAGAGCAGCGCACCATCTGGATGAACATATATGAAGCCAAGCGCGATGTCAGCGTTCTCAAGGAAGTCATTTTCGGCGGCTTGGACGGCAAGATCTATTTCCTGGATCTGAATGACGGTCAGCCGACCCGTGACGCCATCAATGTCGGGTATCCGCTCAAGTCCAGTGTCGCTGTGCATCCTCAGGGCTATCCGATCCTCGCCATTGGTCAGGCAATCTCAAAACTGCCTAATAAGACGGGCGATATCGGATTCCGCGTATTCAGCATGTTGGATGGCAAGGAACTGATGCTCATCAACGGACGCAAGTCCAACCAGCAGGATCAGTATGGCACAAACGGTGCCTTTGATGGCTCCGCCATCTTCGACCGTGCCAGTGATACTATGATCGTTACCGGCGAAAATGGTCTGATCTATACTGTAAGCTTGAACACCAACTTCAAGTTCCTGGATCCGGACGGTTCCATCACGCATACTCCGGAAGTAGCCATCAACAAGGATATTGTCACACTGAAAGTCAAGGCGAAGGCTGAGGATGACAAGAATGTCGCTGCTGAGACCAGTGTATCAGTATATGGCAGCTACATCTATACTGCTGATACGCACGGTATTCTCCAGTGTGTCGATTCCAACACCATGAATGCTGTGTGGGCATTTGATACAGGTGACAATACGGATGCCGCTCTGGCACTCGACTTTGATGCCGAAGGCAACCTCGGGCTATATACCGGCAATACCATGTACACGCGTCTGAACAAGGCAAAATCCAAAGTCTCCTTGCGCCGTATCAATGCACTGACTGGCGAGGAAGTTTGGAAGTATGATATTTCCTGTGTATACAACAAGGAGCAGAACGCCGGCCTCAAAGCCAGTCCGCTGATTGGTCAAAACGATATCGCAGACCTTGTCATCTTTACCGTCAATATGACTGGCGGTGCCAAACGTTCCACAATCCTCGCATTGAACGAGAATACGGGTGCTGAAGTCTGGCGCTGTGAGCTGAGTGCGGAAGCCATCTCTTCCCCTGTAGCTGTTTACAATGCGAATGGTAAGAGCTGGGTCGTGCAGGCTGACCGCAATGGTGTCCTATATCTGCTGGATGGCCTGACCGGTGAGATACGCAACAAGCTCGATCTGGGCGGTGATATTCAGGCTTCTCCCGCTGTATACAACAATATGCTGGTCATCGGCACATGCTCTAAAGACAATGCCTACATGTACGGCATTAAGATCCAATAAGGTTTTTTGAAGGCGCTGGTTCTCACGCGCCTTCTTCTATAAAGCAAAAGGAGAAGATCATTATGAACAAGCGTTATCTCGTTGCGCTCGACCAGGGTACTACCTCCTCCCGTGCGGTGATCTTTACTGTGGAAGGCCACGTTGTGGCATCCGCCGCGCAGGAATTCAAACAGTATTACCCGAATCCCGGCTGGGTCGAGCATAATCCAGGCGACATTCTTTCCACCCAGATCGAATCCCTGCGTGCTGCCGTACGTACCGCCGGTATCGACCCCAACGAGATTGCTGCCATCGGTATCACTAACCAGCGCGAGACAACGCTGCTTTGGGAGCGCAGCACCGGCAAATGGCTCTATAATGCCATCGTATGGCAGTGCCGCCGTACCGCTCCCTATGTTGAAAAGCTGGTAAAAGCCGGCTATGGCGACCTTATCCGTGAAAAGACCGGTCTGGTGCCCGATGCCTATTTCAGCGGCACCAAACTGCAGTGGCTGCTGGATGCACTGAATGTCCGTGACCGTGCCGAAAAGGGCGAGCTGTGCTTCGGTACCATCGATTGCTTTCTGGCCTGGAACCTTGTCAAGGGACATCCGCATGTCACCGATGCCACCAATGCAGGACGCACCATGCTGTTCAACCTGCATACGCAGGAATGGGATGACGAGCTGCTGAAGCTCATGGATATCCCCCGTGCGCTGCTTCCGCGCGTGATCGACAACGCCGAGATCATCGGTATGCTGGACGACAGTATCCTCGGCTGTCCGATCCCCGTTGCTGCCATGGCAGGCGACCAGCATGCGTCCCTGTTCGGCCAGGCCTGCTTCGAAAAGGGCATGGCCAAGAACACGTATGGCACAGGCTGCTTCATGCTGATGAATGCAGGCAATGAGTTCCGTCTTTCCGATCATGGTCTGCTGACCACCATGGCATGGCGGCTTAACGGCAAGCCCACTTATGCGCTGGAAGGCAGTGTATTCATGGGCGGTGCTACAATCCAATGGCTGCGTGACGAAATGAAGTTTGTAAAGCAGGCTAAAGAAAGTGAAGCCATCGCCACTTCCATTCCCGACAGTGACGGTGTTTATCTGGTTCCCGCCTTTACAGGTATGGGTGCTCCGCACTGGAGCATGTATGCACGCGGCACACTGTTCGGCATGACCCGTGGCACCGGGCGTGCGCAGATCGTGCGTGCCGGTCTTGAAAGCATTGCTTACCAAAGCCGTGATCTGTTTGAAGCCATGGCCCAGGATATCGGTGAAAAACCAGCCACGCTGCGTGTAGATGGCGGCGCTACCGCTAATGATTACCTGATGCAGTTCCAGTCTGATATCGCAGGTGTTGCGATCCAGCGTCCTGCCGTACTGGAAACGACAGCACTCGGCGCTGCACTGCTGGCCGGTCTAGCTGTGGGCGTCTACCCTGACCTGCCTTCAACCGCTGCTGGATGGCATGTTGAAAAGAAGTTCGTGCCCGCTATGGATGCCGACCGCCGCGCACAGTTGCTGCACGGATGGGAGCGCGCAGTTAAAGCTGTCCTATTCTGGGCCAAGGACGAATAACAGCATGCATATTATGGGGAGATGCTCATCGCAGCTCTCCCCCTTCTTTTTGCGAGGAAACTATGCAAACAAATAGTATCATCATGCAAACGCTCTGTGTCCCGTGTGCATGCCACTGCCGCTACTGCTTGCTCAGCTGGGATGGCCGTCCGATCGGCGCAGACTATGCACGTTCTGAATGTGTAGCCCTGCGTTGGTTCCAATGGCTTAAGGAACTGCGTCCGGAGATCAGTTTTCATTTTTCATATGGTTTTTCCATGGAGCATCCAGACATAGCCCACGTGCTGGACTTTCTTAAGAGTATTGATTCCGTAAGCGCACACTATCTGCAAATGGACGGCATGCGCACGCGGGACGATAGTCAGCTCGCTTCGCTAACCGCTCTCTTGGCAGAGCACAGTGTAGAGCATCTTAATTTCACTTTCTATGGTCTGCCTGAATACCATGACGCTTTTGCTGCGCGCAAAGGTGATTTCGACCTGATGCTCAGGACTGTCAAGGCAGCACTCGGAAACGGGCTTATGGTCAGTGCCGGCATCCCCCTTTCGCATGAAAATACAGCCCAAGCTGAAGCACTCTTGTCCATACTGCAGGATACCGGCATGCAGAATATCCGCTACTTTGTCCCGCATTCCGAAGGCCGCGGGACCGTGCTGGAACCCATACGTTTTTCTCAGGATGACTACGACCGTCTGCCGGATCCGGTACGTTCACGGATGAATTCCAGCGTCTACCGTTCAGAGATCGCATGGCTACAGAGCGATGAACTGACGGAAGAAACACACCGCTCACTGCTGCTCTCGCTGACATCGGAGAACATCCGCCGCTATGAAACAGAGGATCCCTCAGTCCTGATCGCAGAAGCAGAATCTCTTGATGATACTTATTACAGTGCTTTTCCTTCCGTTCGGACACTGGCTGAAAACTACGGCGATACAGGCAATACACGCTGGTATAGTCTCCGTGATATGAAATGGCATTGGCGGCAGCGGTATCTCAGGCAGCATCCGCTCGAGCTCTATGATGTCTGCAATGAGCGTCAGACGGGCAGCCGCCGGTATTAAACCGATAAAATAATCCACCAGCATGGCCTGATGCCATGCGTGATAAGGAGGAATGAACATGCGCCTTTCAACATCCACTAACCTGATGAACTTTGATGCCCGGCTTCCGTATATGGTATCCATGCCGCACGCCATCAGCGCGCTTGCTGCTGCGGGTTACCGTTATCTGGACGCAAACCTGTGTGGCTGCAGCCGCCGTGGTAAACGTTTTGCACCCATGACTGAGGACAACTGGGAACAGCATGTGAAAGACTGGCGGCGTCTGGCAGACGATATCGGTGTGCAGTTTCGTCAGGGCCATGCTTACTGGTCGGTAAACGGACCAGTTGAAAAAGGCGGGGTACCCGGTGGTGAAGACGGTGAAGAGCTGATGCGCCGCAGTGTGCTAGCTGCGCAGATTCTTGGAATTGAATGGCTGGTTGTTCATCCCAGCACTTATTTACAGAATGGAACTCCTCTGACTAAGGAAGCCATATTTGAAGCAAATTTAGCTTACTTCTCCCGCTGGGCCGCTTTTTATGCCGACCATGGTATCGGTATGGCAATAGAAAACATGCCTTCTTTGGGTAGGATTCCTTCATTCTTTTCCGATATCGATACGCTAAACGCACTGGTTGACGCGCTGGATCGTCCTAATGTTGGTGCCTGCCTGGATACCGGTCATGCACATGTTTCGGGGCTTTCCCCTGCTGACTGTGTGTTAAAGCTCGGGAACCGTTTGAAGGCTACACATATCAATGACAACAGTGCCGTCGGCAGAGACGAGCATGTAGCTCCTTTCATGGGTACAATCAACTGGCCGCAGACCGTGAAGGCGCTGCGCGATATCGGCTATGAAAACGATTTTGCTTTTGAAACTCAGAACCTGACTGCCGTATTCCCGCTGCGTATCCAGGGCGACCTGCTGCGCTTCTCCTATACGCTGGGAGAATACCTGCTCAGTGACGATCTGTTTTATGATGTTGAAGCACGGAAACGTTTTACATAACATAAGCACAGAAAGCTGTTTTTTTTAATTCAAAGGTACTCTGCGTCGATAGAAAACTGTGCTCAGACATCTCTTGATATGTTAGGGCAGAGTATTGATAGCTTCAGTTTTATGATTATGCATTATAAAATGTGCAAATTAGTGCTTCCCAAAGCAATTCATCCTTTACTGGCGTCCTTTGGAAAGGAGTTTTAAAATGAAGCATGCTCTTTTAGTGTGCATAGGTGCTTTAGTAATAATAGCACATGTTTTTATATTTCATTCCATTGTCAAAGCAGAAGTATTCTCTGGAAAAAGTATAGACATACAACGATGCTTAACGGTATACGAAAACCAGTATATGCTTGTTGTTGCTAGAAATTTCCTTTTCCCAGGGTTTGAAAGAATGACATTATATAAAGTTAATTCAGAAATGTCAGAAAAAATAGCAACAATATCTGGTGGATATGGATCAATAGTTTCATTAAGTGAAACGCATTGTATAGTTGAAGCCGCTATCGATTGGCAACCCAAAAAAGTAATGGATAAGAATCAAACATTTATAGAGTATAACCTCCTTAATAAAAGCGAAAGAAAACTTTTAAGTTTCGCTCGAGCTTATGATCACACAGATACTTTGATTCGTGATAGTTATTGCGTTTTTCAGAATAAACTATATTTTTTCAAATCAGGTGAATTATTGTGTTTGGGCGACTTGAATTATTATGGTCCTCCTATAAAACAAATAATCCATGCTTCTGTAAAAATATGTCGACAATTCGATACAGCTTTGCTCATTAACGATGGTAATGATTGGTTGGTGTTTGATGGCGAAGATAAAACATATTTGTCCGAATATGATATAGGATACCGCTGGGGGCTCAATCTCATAAAGATTGGAAACGATATTTTTATTTCAGACAGCACCAATGTCTGTCACTATTGCATCCAAGATAATTACGTAGTTACTAAAGAATATATTTATCCATATGAATGTGCAAAAATACAAAGCTCTTTATTTTATCAAAATGGAGTTCTTTACAGTATATGGGAAGGATGTCTTTATGGTTATGATATATATAAAAAACAATGGAGTAATTTTTTGCAATTAAAGCTAAAAGAGCATATTCTAGATGAATCAGAAATAGCTATATGTAATAATCATTTATATCTTGTCTTACAAACCTTAGAATCATCAACAAAGGCGGACCTCTATTGTTTTGATCTTAGGGATCTGGGAAAACAAGAAACAGAGCAAATCATTATTAAACTGATGAGAGTAAAAAAAACATCTCTTGTTGAATAAGCTGATACTAACCAGCGTCTAAAGACTTGAATTAATAGTAGTAATATGTAATACTGGAAACGGGTGATGAAGATGAAACGTTTTCAGATAACAGATGCTGAGTATGAAGCAATCAAGGCAAAAGAAGCGAAGACAAAGGATAAGAATATAAGTTGCCGGCTACGTGTGCTGATGCTGTAGCATGACGGGAAATCGCTGAATGAAATCGGAGAAATGATGGATCTTCATCCGATCAGCGTAAACGGGATGTGCCGTCGGTATCGCAAGGAAGGGCTGGAAGAATACGCCAAAAACAAGTACACTTCGCATCATTGGCTGCTGAGCTGGGAGAAGGAAGAAGAGATCCTGAATGCATTCAAAGCCAAGAGCGGACAGCAGATAACAGCGAAAGAGATCAAAGCTGCGTTGGATGAAGCGTGCGGGAAAGACACGGGTACTTCCTATGTATATCGAGTACTGAAACGGCATGGATGGAGCAAGAAAATGCCGCGTTCAAAGCATCCGAAGGCGGCAAGCGAGGAGGCCTGCGAGGCCTCAAAAAAATTAAAGCTTCAGTCGTGGAAGCCCGAAACCGCGAGCCAAAAAGAACAGTCCATCTGATGTTCGAAGATGAGGCAGGATTCGGCCGGATCAATAAACCAAAGCCCTGCTGGTTCCCTAAAGGATTTCGTCCTTCCGTACCGTGCCATCATATCCGGGAATTCCGTTATGCATTTGGTGCTGTTGAACCCTTAAATGGAAAGAACTTCTTTCTCACCATGCCGTTCTGTAACACGAATTGCACCAATGTGTTTCTGGATCAGCTGTCAAAGCAATACCCGGATGATTTCATTTTGCTCGTCTGTGACGGTGCTGCCTGGCACAGATCAAAGATACTGGTCATTCCGGAAAACATCCAGCTTCTTTCTATTCCGCCGTACACACCTGAAATGAACCCCATAGAGCAGATCTGGGAGTAGATCCGATCCATGGGGTTCAAGAACGAAGTATTCAATACGCTTGCGGATGTTGTAGACCGACTATGTGAGACGATCTGCAACCTGACTGAAGAAATGGTTCAAAGCATAACCGGTCGGGATTGGATTATTCAATGCTTTAGTTGATGTTTAGTATGAAATGCAATAAGCCCAAATCAACAAGGCGCACTTCTCAGCGTTTTTAGGGTAAACAAGTGCGTCTAGGTTTATAACAGAGGTCCTTAAAAGTTTATCAATTCATTTGTCAAAGCTCGGCTCATCAAATGGTTTTGCTAAACAATATTTGATCTGTTTCTTTGTCTGCAATAATATCTCAGGTATTCTGATTAGCCTAAAAATGGGGAATATGATGAGATAATGTCAAAACGTTGTCAATTATTGTCCCTTTGAGGTGATCTTTCCAGTAGCCTTTTCTGTCAGAACCGACTCGTTCAATTATCCCATTTCTCCTTCATTGTTTTCAGATAATTGGTTACTAATATGCGGCTTACCTTCATTTGTTCTGCAATCTGTAGCGATGTATATCCTGGGTCGTCTGACAGCAATTCAAATGTCTGTTTCTCCTTATCAGATAACTTCTCTGATAACCGATTAATCACCCTTATTGTCCAATCTTAAGGGCCTGTAAACTATACACTCGATATTGTGAGATTCTGCTTTTAAAGATGTTCCTTTCCTAGATTACAATAATATCAATTACAGAATAATCCTCATGTTCGACCGCTTCCCGCAGCAGCTGCGGGTCTACCGGACGGCTCGCCTGTACAGAGGCTATCCCCTGCTCATGATCGGCCTGTGCAGATACAACACCGTCGATTGCCTCAAGTGCCTTGCTGACTGTCGCCTCACAGTGCGGGCACATCATGCCTTCAATCCTGAGCCGGTATTCAAATGAATGCTGTTCAGGAATGCTCTTACTGTGTTTGATCGGACGGTCATGGCTGGCATCATGCACGCGGAAGAGGTTCAGGCGCAGTGCGTTCGACACGACGCAGAAGCTGGACAGGCTCATAGCCGCAGCACCGAACATCGGGTTCAGCGTCCAGCCGAAAAGTGGGATGAACACGCCGGCTGCAAGCGGTATGCCAATCACATTATAAATGAAAGCCCAAAAGAGATTCTCATGAATATTTCGCAACGTAGCGCGGCTGAGCCGGATTGCAGCAGGTACATCACTTAGCTTGCTATGCATCAGCACAACGTCAGCTGCGTCAATTGCGACGTCAGTTCCAGCGCCAATCGCAATGCCGATATCTGCTCTTGTCAAGGCCGGAGCATCATTGATG
>JAFYDF010000025.1 GCA_017544935.1 Clostridia bacterium | reverse complement strand
TGCGCAACGAATCTTGCCCGCTGCGATCGACACAGCGGAACAGATGTACTGCAGGCGATCCTTCAGCTTTTCCCTCTGGATGAAAATAAGAACGCACCTGTCATGGTCATGCAGACAGATGACGGCAGCACTCCGCCCATCTGGAAAGAGTACACTGAGATCATAACCCGGGAAGAGCGTGAGATCCCCGTGACACAGGTCGAGCGGTTTGCATTCTATGATCTGGCAAAGAAAGCGCATGTGATCGTCTCAACAGGGGAAAAGGCGCTGTATGCAAATCTGATCCTGAAAAAGGGAGTGCTGTAAGAGACGGTATCTCCCGGTTCGACCAATATAGTAAAATACCAGCCCCATGCGATTTCCGTACAACGCATGGGGCTTGAAATATTATAAGCGCATTAGTGGACTTGGAAACGTCAGGCCTTTCCCTTTGAGAAGATCGATTTCAAGATATGCGGGAGCTCAGACGCGTCCTCGTATGTATGAATGGTAAAGTATGAGTCGCCGGTGATCATGGCAGAAAGGGTCTCCAGGGGTTTGCGATAAAGCACATGTACAGGCTTGCCCAGACTTTCCGCATAGGCGAGCTCATAGCCGACCCCAAGCGAGGGCCGAGTGCATTCGGCAATAACAATATCGCTTTCTCGCAGCCAGGCGGTATCCTGCTGCCAGATGCTCTGGTCGCTGCCTTCGAACTCCGGCTTCAGGACTGCGTCATTGCCGATATGCTCAGTGAGTACAGTACCGTATTTCTTGAGTTCTCTGATCAAATAGGCGTAAAGTTCAGCATCTTCTCTTCCGCCACGGATGGACCCGCAGAAATAGATCTTCATAACTGTTATTTCTCCTGTGGTTTGTTTGCAGGCTCAGGGAGCCTTTTTTTGTTGCGCCGGTATGAGGAGGGGGACACACCATCCATTTTTTTGAAAACGCGGCTGAAATCCTGCAGGGAAGCAAACCCGGCAAGTTCAGAAATCTCGCTTAAGGACATATTGGTAAACAGGATCATCTGCTTGGCCATCTGCACCTGAACGGATGCGTGGTAGCGCATGGGGGAGATGCCGTAAGCTTCGCCGAAGACCTTGGAGATGTAGCTCTTGCTGAAATGCGTTGCCCGCGAAAGCTCATCCAGCGTCAGCGGAAGCGAGGCATGATGATCGATGTACTGCTTAAACATTTCTGCGCTGATATCCTGCCTGCTGTCATATCTGCTTGTATAGAAGATGTCCAGAAGCACCTGTTCCCATAGAGCAAGGAAAGCCTGCTGCAGATGCACGCTGTTGAAAGGCTGGGGATTCTCGACTGCATGAATGATGTTGAACAGAAGCTGCTCGATATACAGCTCATTCCTTGGACGGATATAGGAAGGGAAAGGAGAAATGAACTGATCTAGGATGTCCTCGCGGAAGAAAGCATGCTGTTCCGGAGGCAGCTTTTCCAAAGGCTGATAACTGATGGGGACTTTTTCACGGTCAGGATAGGCGAGCAGATCAAAATGAATATGCGGCTGGATCAATTGCTCATCCGGAGCGGTGTAGATGCAATGCGGCTGCCTCGGACGGAAAATGAACATATCTCCCCGGGAGGCGGCATAATGCCTGTCTTCGATCACAATATCCGCGTGTCCTTCCTTGATCAGCACAAGCTCATAATCAAAGATCACGCGCGGGCCGATGACTTCACTGGGCGTAAGGATATTATACCAGGCCCGGCGTATATATGGAGAGAGAACAGGTTCCATGGCAGACCTCCTTTTAACATAAATTATACTGAAAATCCAGGCGGAATGCAAACGATGTTGTATATGAAAAAATAATTGCCATTTACAACAGGACGAAATACTGGAAAAACCAGGATTTAACAAATAGTTTTTCCTATAGAAGATACATTGTCAACTGACACAAAAAGAATGATAAATTTAAGCTCCATATGGCATCAATATTCGTAATGATTCGCGATATAGAAGACGATGTGTTAAAAAGCTGAAAAGAATTGATAATGACAAGACGGTGTTTTGTCTATATAATAAAACCATAGAACTGTAGATGAATTGTTTGCCATGCTGCTTCCGAATGTTTGTGGACATAGAAGGAGGATAAGACATGACCCGTAAATTGTTTCTCATACTGTTATTGGTAATCCTGGCGCTTGCTTTGACGGGCTGCGGCGGGGACAAGGAGCCTGCGAGTACGAACACGCAGGGCGGCACAACGGCGAAGGCTACTAAGAAACCGGATGAATTCAACTATGTGTTTAACAGCACAAGTGAATGGGCGCGCATTGTAAGGTATAACGGCGAGGGCGCTGTGGTTACGATCCCGGATAAGCTGGGCGGGAAACCCGTCAAGGAGATCGGCGCCAATACGTTCACCTCTGCGCAGCATGTTACGGAACTGATCATTCCTGCCAGTGTAACGAAGATCGACGATCCTTCTTTCAGCGATCTGCCCAACCTGGCGAAGATCTCTGTTGCGGAGGACAATATCGGTTTTGCGGCAATCGACGATGTGCTCTTCCATAAGAAGATGAAGACCATCTATTGCTATCCCCAGGGGAAAGCCGGAGACAGTTACACCCTGCCTGATACGATCACGACGATTGCGGCCAAGTCCTTCTATCATAGCCAGCTGAAATCCGTTACGATGCCCGACACTGTAACGAAGATCCTGACATCCGCTTTCGAGGGCAGCAAGATCGAACAGATCAATTTGTCGGTAAAGCTGTCGCAGATCTATGAAAGCGCGTTTGCGGACTGCGCGGGACTTACAAGCATTACCTTCCCTGAAAGGCTGACCTCTCTGGCTGCCAGTAGCTTCAAGGGCTGCACCGGGCTGACTGAGATCACGGTCCCTGCGAATGTCGGAGTCATGGATGCAGGCACATTTGACGGCTGCACCGGACTTAAGAAAGTGGACATTCAGACCAACTCGATCCAGCGTGTTTCGGCAAACACCTTCCGCGGCTGCTCGGCGCTGGAAAGCGTGACCTATAAAGCAGCGATCCTGGGTATCGCAGATGAAGCTTTCTCGGGGTGCACCTCACTGAAGGCATTTGAGCTGACAGATGCGATCACCACGCTCGGCCGCAATGCGTTTACCGGATGCTCGAGCCTGGAAGGCCTGTATATCCCGGATACACTGGTGGACATTGGCGCTCACGCGCTGGACGGAACAAAGTACCTTGAAAGCCTGGAGGGCGAGTTCGCTGTAACGGGCGGCGGAGTCCTTCTGGCGGTGCGCGGCGAGAACAAGGAAATCGCTGTGCCGGCAGGCGTGACGCGCATCTCTTATACCCGCGCGGATGTGGAACGGGTAACCGTTCCGGATAGCGTGACTGTCCTGAATACCGGTGCGTTTATGGACTGCACTGCGCTGAAGGCGATCGAACTGCCTGCTTCCGTCACGAATATCGGCCTGGATGCTTTCAAGAATTGTACTGCTCTGGAGAGCTTTACCGTGCCTGCGGCAGCAACGGCGATCGGCAGCGGCTGCTTTGAGAACTGCACCGCGATGAAAGAATTCAGCGTAGCCGAAGGCAATGTGACGTTCACCTCTGACAGCGGCGTGCTTTATGATAACAGCCGCAAGCTGCTGATCTGGTATCCTTCGGCGTCGGCCATGACATCCTACAAAATGCCATACGGCCCGGTAGGAATCACGGACCACGCAATCGAGAATGCGGTAAATCTGGAAAGCTTTGATGCGGTCGAAGCGCAGGGCACACAGAGCATAGGCGATTACGTGTTCGCGAACTGCCCGAAGCTCAAAACGGTCAAGTTCACGGAGAACTTCTCCAGGTTCGGTGCACATGCGTTTGAAGGCGACACTGCGTTGAACGATTTCAAGTTCACAGCAGTCATGACAGTCTTTGGCGATTATGCTTTCGCAGGCCGCACAGCGCTTGGCAATCAGGCAATCAGTGCAAACCTGGGCAAGATCGGTATCGGAGCGCTGGAGAATACGACGGGTACCTATACGGTATATGACCTGACGCTTGGTGAAGAGTTTGTAAAGACCTGGAACTTGAACTTTGTCAAGAAGTAAGGGACGGCGAGCAATATGCTGTTGGAAAATGCATGTCTGCGGCTTGAGATAGCCGATAATACCGGAGCGATCCTGCGCTTGGACAACAGACAGAACGGGAAAGAATACATTTCCGCAAGGCCTGAGACAGCGCTGCGCGTAACGCAGAAGAAAAACGGACGTATCCTGCCTTTGAAGGCTGTATCTTTCACCGGGCGCCGTATAGACGAAGATCATGCGGAACTGTGCTGGCGCCTGGAAGACGGCAGTCTGCTCAAAGCGGAAGTCATGCTGGACGGCAGACAGGCAGCTTTCACATCTTCTCTCATCTCTGCGGAAGAAAGCGAAGTCATCCTGGTCGAGTATCCCGTGATCGGCGGAATGCGCAGATGGGATGAGAAGATGGAAATGGTGCACTCGTTTGCCACAGGCCTGCTGGTGCGTGATCCGCTCAGTGCCTTCGGGGAAGGCGAGGGCGTGCGCTATGCACCGTATCCGGAGAGCTTTTCCGGTGCGTCCATGCAGTTCTATGCGTATTACGGGAAGCAAACCGGCGGACTGCTGTTTGCCGCGCGTGACCCGGGTGCGCACATGAAGTGGCTCAACCTCTATAAGCATCAGGAGGCAATGGAAGCCACGCTGATGTACGCGAACGAGGACATTGGAAAAGGCAAGTCCTTTGCGGCACCCTGGCCGTTCACGGTAAGCATCCTGGAGGAAGGCAGCTGGTTTGCCGCTGCACGCGACTACAAGAAATGGGCAGTCCGGCAGCCCTGGTGTGCCATGGGACCATTGGATGAGCGCAGGCACTGCGACTGGCTGATGAAGGATATAGGCTGGACGACCTTCGGAATCGACGCGGCGTATGACCGCTCGGAATACATCCGGCTGTATCATAAGGATCTGGGCGTGGCTGGATTCCACATCCTTGGCCCTGACTGGACCGAGCAGGATTTTGTGGGCCATGTTCCGGCCAATCTGCGCGAGTGGACGACTCTGCGCTTTGACAAGGCGAACCTGCGCGCGATCAAAGAGGTCAAAGACCGGTTCGCACCCTTCGAGTTCGACTTCCTGGTACATCCGAAGGATGAGAAAACGAAGAAGGACTGCGAGAAAGCACGGCACATCTTCCCGCCAACACCATATACTTATTCCTGCGATGCGTATCGTTTCAACATGCTCTGTCCGTGCGAAAAGTACACGCATGATCTGCACGTGGAGCGTGATGTGCGTATAACGGATGCAAGCGGCGCGGATGCCATGTACTATGACATCTCAGCCAACAACCTGCTGCATCTCTGCCTTGCCGAGGATCATACGCATCCGAAGGGCGGCGGGCATCTGATCACGGAAGGATATCAGCGCCTTTATGCCGAGACCAAGGAAGCCTGCGCGGAAAAGCGCGGTGAGGAATACTTCCCGGTTGGCACAGAAATGATCAATGAAGTCTTCCTGCCGCAGCTGGACTTTTATCAGTCTCGTGCCGGCGCACAGCCTGCGTCCTCACTGGAGATGTGGCCGTACAAGAAGCAGATCGATGCCGGCCAGGCGGAGCTCATTCCACTGTTCGCGGCAGTCTACCACGAGTATGGCGCAGTGCGCATGGATGGCTGGGGAAAACTGGTCGAAGAAACAGGCGATCTATTCTATGACATCGTAGCCAAGATCTACGAGTGGGGCGGTTTGTACGAGATCAACCATGAATACAGCCCCATGGAAGCAATCGACGGCAAGGAGACCAAAGCTCAGGAACACTACTGGCCGTTTGCAAAATATGGTTACGAGTACTCACATGGGCGTGCCCGGTATCTGCGGCAGTTTGCCGCGCTGCGTACGGGCATTGGCAATCCGTACCTGGCCTATGGAACCATGGAAGCGCCTCCGGAGACGGAATGCGCTGAGGAGGATAAACACTACTGGCACTATAACCACGGCCATGGCGATGATGAAAAGTTCGCGGGAACGATCCGGCTGCCTGCTGTTCGTGCGTCTGCATGGCGCAGCGGCCGGAAGGATCATCCCGGGTACGCGGTCTTCCTGACAAATACGAGCATTAAAGCCCAGCGTATAACGCTGCGGCTGGACCCCGATACCTGCGGACAGGGGACGGTCCGCAAGTATACTGATTTCGATCCTGATCATGCGCCGGAATGCGAGATCCTGGCGGAACTGGGCGACCGCAGACTTACGCTGGAACTGACACTGCCCAGCCGCAAGCCTGTCATGATCGAGATCACCTGAATGGCACTGAAACGGGGCCTGCTGCTGCAGGCAGGTCCGGTTAAAAAGTGATAGAAAACAAAGGAGGCACATCTAATGAAAAGGATTCTTTCTGTACTGCTGGCTCTTGTGATGCTGCTGAGCGTTTCTGCGATTGCGTTCGCGGAAGATCCCAGCACCCTGTCTGCGCCGCCGGCCAAGGAAGGCGAGACCGTTGTTCAGTTCTGGTGCATCATGTGGGAGACCTGGAATCAGAACTGGCTGAAGACTCAGGCTTATAACTGGAACTCTAATCCCGAGCGCCCGTTCTATGTAGAACTTTCCCTGATGGACGGCGATACCTTTAATACGCGCATTGCTGCAGCGCGCGCTGGCGATGGTACTCCCGACATCATCTGCGCTGACTATGCCAGCGTGGCGAAC